>JANYFS010000040.1 GCA_025359705.1 Deinococcales bacterium
GCCATAATGGGCAACCGATATGCGCCTTGCTCCCATTTTGAGTTATTCTCTGCTAAATTTCTGCGTGCTGAGTTCCTTGTCTGGTGCAAGCGCACTTTCTGTATCCATCATCGAAAATACGCCCACAAATACACCTACAAATCCACCCACAAATATTTTAGATAATACCTTGATCAAAAACGCTACGCCGAACTCACAAATTCGTCTTCCCGATGAATTGGGCGACAGTTTGCTGGTATTGCCCGAAAAGTGCAACACCTCGAGCTGCTCACTGTTGATCGTGTCGCATCCGTATGGGGCCACCCCAGATTATGGGCTGGATTTTGTAGCGCACCCCCAGTATGCCCACTTTTTAAACAAATTCCTCGAGGGGGGGTACGCCCTGCTGCTCTCGAGCGATGGCGGGCGGGAGACTTGGGGAAACCCCGATGCACTGGGTGCGGTGGTAAGGGCTTGGAAGCTGGCCCAAAACCAGTTTCACTATTCGGGAAACACCTACAGCTTGGGGGTTTCGATGGGAGCTTTGCCTGCCGCACTGGTGGGGTTGACGGGCAAAATCGAGATCAAGGCTACGGTCAGTTTGGCAGGGGTGCTGAGCTTGCCGCAAATGTATTTTGACAGCAATTCGGGGATGCGAAACTCCATTGCCAAAGCTTACGGTTTACCCACCGACAACCCGCTCAGCCCCGACCAATTGGGCTTTGCCACCGTGACCCACAATCCCCTCGAGGACACTTACTATTTCAAGGAGCGCAAAATCCCCTTTTTGGTGATTGGCTCGAGCGCCGACCAATTGGTTTCTTTTCAAAAACAAGGCTTGGCTTTTATCGCAAAAATGCAAGGCTTCGACCCCCGCTCGAGAAGTATGGAGGTCACAGGGCCGCACCTGAGTGGCACGCATTTTAGTGATGAGGTTGCAAATACCGTGCTGGATTTTTTGGCAAGTATTCAAAACGGTACTGCCACTGTCACCGCGCAAAAATAGAACAGCCTGACACACACCAGATGTGGAGAAGTGATGGAGAATTCGGCTCGAGCGGACTTTTCAATCTAAACTGATGGTATGAATCCGCCCATGAAGCCGCATATTCTGGTGGTGGAAGACCAGAGCGACATCTTAAAAACCTTGCAGGGCTTTTTGAGCCGTGAAGGATACCGTGTCAGTGTGGCTGCCGACGGTCTAAGCGCCCTCGAGTTGTTCCATCAATCGCGCCCCGATTTGATTTTGCTAGACCAAATGTTGCCCCAACTTTCGGGCCTCGAGCTGCTGCGGCACATTCGCGCAGTATCCCAAACCCCCGTACTTTTTTTGACCGCAAAAGCCAGTGAAGCCGAATTGCTCGAGGGATTTCGGGCAGGAGCCGACGACTACATCACCAAACCTTTTCGGATACATGAGGTTTTGGCCCGTGTGGAAGCAGTTTTGAAACGGATCACTCCAGAATCTAGCACCTCCCCTAGCCTTGGGGCCACGCTCGAAGGAACTTTGGGTCTGCGGGTTTTACTGGAGCGGCGGGAGGTATGGTTAAACCAAGAAACCCTCGAGCTAACGGTTAGTGAATTTGAGGTTTTGGTCAAACTTTTGCAGGTGCCTGGTCGGGTTTTTACGCGCCTCGAGCTGCTACAAGCTCTCTCCAACGAACGCGACACCCTCGAGCGCACCATCGATACCCACATCAAAAACCTGCGCCGCAAACTGGGCTACCACCCCGCCCTCGAGACGGTATTTGGGGTGGGGTATCGTTATGTTCTCTAAAATCAGGCTCGCCAAAATTAGGAAACCTCGAGCCACCCAAGCCCGTTCTCCGTGGCGGCGGCTATGGGTACAGGTCAGCTTGGTGATGATTGTTACTTTTATCGCCGTCGCCATGATTGCGATTTGGTCTTACCAGATCTATTGGAATCAGGTTTTAGAAACAGCCCCGCTCGAGGTTCGCAACTACGTCGAAAACGTACTACCCATTCCGGGAAATTTTAAAGTATATCCCTTTCGTCCTGGGCTGCGTACCCTGCTGCTCAGCTTTCTGGTGATGTCTTTAGTCAGTGCCATCGTATCCCGTTGGTTACTGGGGCCACTTCAGGCACTGGAAAACAGCGCTCAGCAAATTGCAGGTGGAACCTTGCTCGAGCCACCTATTCACAAGGGGCGCGGCGAACTGTTCGATCTGGGCCGCGACCTCAGCCGCATTGCCGCACGGCTCGAGCGGGCCGAATCTCTGCGCCGCCTTGCCAATGCCGCCATTGCCCACGAACTGCGAAACCCTTTGGCGGCTTTGCGCTCGAGGGTGGAGGCGCTGGAGTATGGGATTTTTCCTTTGGATGTGGCGGAGGTTGCCAAGTTGCACCCAGGTTTGGATGTGCTGGAACGTTTGTGCAACGATCTACAAATTCTGACTTTGGCAGATACCGAAGGTTTTAAGGTGCAACTGCAAGCCCTCGAGCCTGTGGCTTTGCTGCAAACCCTTTTGGCAGACCTCCAAGCCAGAGCCGAAAAAGCGGGTATTCGACTCGAGTTTGTTGGGCATACCTCAATCATAAAAACACTCGAGGGTGATCTAATGCTACAGGCCG
>JANYFS010000073.1 GCA_025359705.1 Deinococcales bacterium
GGTCATCCTTCAATCCAAATGCGGCATTCGGCAGGGCATGTTCGATTTCTCAAAAGAGCACATCCTGGCCTCGGTGGAGGGCATCCTCAAGCGCCTAAAGACTGATTACATCGATATATTGCTGCTGCACCGTCCAGACGCACTCGTCGAGCCGCACGAGGTAGCCGAGGCGTTTGATCAGCTCGAGCGCGCTGGTCAGGTGCGCCATTTTGGTGTCTCCAACCAGCACCCTCGGCAAATAGATCTGCTTAAAAGGTATGTCAAGCAGCCATTGGTAGCCAATCAATTGCAGCTCAGCATCACCAATGCCACCATGGTGACCAATGGCCTCAACGTGAACATGGAAAATGACGCTGCGGTCAACCGCGATGGTGGTGTTCTCGATTATTGCCGCCTCAACGACATCACCGTTCAGCCGTGGTCCCCGTTTCAGTATGGCTTCTTTGAGGGTGTCTTTCTCGACAACGATAAGTTCCCTGAACTCAACGCCAAAATCGACGAGCTAGCCTTAAACTACGGGGTCAGCAACACCACCATTGCGATGGCCTGGTTGCTGCGCCATCCAGCCCAGATGCAGCCTGTCACCGGTACCATGAATCTCGAGCGCCTCAAGGATTGCTGCAAAGCCAGCGAGATCACCCTTACTCGAGCCGAGTGGTACGCCATCTATCGCTCGGCGGGTAACGTACTGCCCTGAGATTGGTAGAAAATTGATGATCAAACGCCTCCAGTCTGTGAGGATTATCAAAAACCCCGCAGGCTAGGCACTGAGGCCTAGAAATCCGTGTCTACCCTTGTTCCTGTGGAGCCCCCCCCTGTCCAGACCAAGAAAAAAGCAAAGTGGTCACGGTGAAACCTCCTGCCAGGAAAGAAGAAAAAGTCTATCGGAATAAACAATTTATCAAATAACCTCGAGTGTTGGTGGGTCAATGGTTCGGAAGGTTTTGTGGATCACGCTCGAGGATGCTGTGTCATACACATTCAGTCTAAAATCCTTTGAATGAGAAAAATGCATCTGACAAACAAATTAAGAAAAACTTTCCAAACCATTGATGTTAGAATTTTCCCCTTTTATCATCGCATGCCGTTTAGCGCATTTGTCTGTGGAATAGACGAATAAGGATTAGGGACGAAATAACTGCCGTATTTGATCTCGGGAAATATCTGTCACCCTGAGTGTAACGAAGGGTCTAAACACGCACTGAGTCGAGATGTTTCGTTACACTCAACATGACAGGACAAACTCTTGAAATCGGGAAATAATTTCATCCCCGTTCCTAAATTACTCAATCAAAAAACAGTCTCGTCGTTTGGGACTGGGACGCAATGCTCACGAATGTTCTTAAACGGAAAACGCATGACGGACAACGGACAACTGCTCTAGCGCAAAGAAGCAAAGAAGTTAGTCGCTCGAGATTTCCATACGCCATGCTTCAAAGCGCCCGAGTTGACGAGTTGCCATCCAGTCGCATACCGCGTCCAAATCGCTGGTGGGAACCCCCGTATAAGGGAGAACTTGCTGATAGCTGGGTGGGCCAAATTCTGGGGTTAGGGTGCTGACCTGTAAACCGCGAACCTGCTGGGCCTGCCACACCCCCAGCCACCAGCGTTCATGTGCTGCCAAATGCGCGGCAACCTCTGGCGCTCGAGGGTCGGCAACTTGTGGGCCTTGTTCAAAACCCACTCGAGCGTGCAGGTGAATACAACGCTCAAAACAGCGCTCGAGCAGTGGATTCAGATCCTCCAGCAGCCGTTCGCACACCACCACCCAGTGGCTCAAATCTAGGGTCAGGTTCAGTTCGGGGAAGCGCTCGAGCAGACCCAGCGTGGCCCACGGTGTGTAGGTGATGCAACCTCGGTGGGTCTCGAGGGCCAGCGGAATACCGAGCTGCTGCGTCCGCTCGAGTACGCCTGCAATAAACTGATCGACTTCTCGCTGGCTCCAGGCATCCCAGCCAGGTTGCAGATTCAGGAATTCTGGCTCCAGCGCAAGTGCCTGCTCGAGCTGAAGATCCAACATCTCGAGGTGGGCCGCGACGCTATGATTTTGCACACCCCCTCGAGTGATGATCTGGGCAATGACTTTTAAGGAATGTTGCTCGAGGAGGGGCTTTAGACCTGCGGGGTCTGGGATTGCGGGCAGAAAAACTTCGATTCCGTCATAACCAAATTTTTTGAGCTGGGCCAAACCCGCAGCTAGTGGATGGGTATAGCCCCAAAGGGAACGATAGCGTTCAAGTTGCATGGAATCTCCTGTTATGTTTGCTTGCGTTGAAGGATGGAAACACCATAATGCACCCTACATGGGAACGGATTGCTCGCTAGAGCGGGCTTGCAAGATTTTAACCCGAATTTAGAATATTTTAGGTCGAATTGCCCTTGTAAGTTTTCAAGAGAAATTATTTTTCTTGAAACTCTCACTCCCCAAGATCTACACTCCGCATCTTTTACAAAACCTTATCGTAGGCGGGAGTTTCTCAGGCCAATCCCTTTGAACATGCTAAAGCTCAAAGAGATAAGCGCTCGAGCGCACATAAGCGGATGCCCTACAGTGAAGACGAACTCGAGCGTTGGTTGCCGCTGGCGGTAACGGGATCAAGCAAGGGGTCTCCACTCGAGCGGTGATCCAGGGTGATGTCGATGTCTTCGGAAAAACGCTGAATGGCACGGTACACTTTTGATAGGCTGGTTCCACCCTGGAAAACCATCGTGGGCAAAGGATGGGTGGGTATAGGAAGGGCAAATAGGGTTTGTAAGGCCCAACAAACCCAAATATCCTTCTCGAGCAACACGGGGTTGCGCTCGAGTGCGCGGCCCGCCTCATCCAAAAAACTGCGGCGACGCTCGAGGCTGAGGTCAAAAAAATGTTCAGGCATAGTGTCCTTCGCTGCGTAGCACAGTTTCAATCATCCAAGCGGGTTGTCCTGCCAATACCGCTTTCAGGCTAGCCCATTCTTGTTCGGAAAGCTGCTCCCGAATGCGCTGTACATGGCTTGGCTCGAGCTGTTTAGCTCCCAAATAACGCATGGCAGTTAGAGCCAACCCTGGTTTAGAAGCGCCCAAGGGCAAGCTACGCGAAGTAACATGTTGCAGCTTGACTTCACGCCCTTCGATTTCAATTACCCTCGAGCGTCCAGTGGTCAAAAAAACCATGTGCATGGGAACTTGGGTGCGGGTTGGGCAATCAGCAAGGGGGGTAGCTCGAGGAGTTGCTCGAGGGCAAACCCTGCACTTCAAAGCCCTGTGCTTTGAGCCGAGCTTGGATCATGTTTAATTCTGTGTTAATCCCTGCCAAAGCTAGATCCTTACTCCCGTTGGTCGCTGTCAGATTTAGAAAATCTCTAAATCTGACCTGGGAGGTACTTAGTGGCAAACCTAACTTGAAATTTAGCGTGTTTCTGGGGAATTCTAAACTACAAACACGCTTTTACTGTGTACATTTGATATGCAAATCGGGCCAATTTGCCTGACGTGAGTTCGCCCTAACAAATACCATGAAAGAAAACATTTTGATGTGATAGAGTGATGCTTATCGACAATAGTTTGAACTCGAACGTAAAAAGGTGCTTGGGAAGTCTTTCGACTTGGGTCATTGGCTAAAATATCCGATCAAAAGCTGGTTTTTCGGGTTTACCCCAGCGAAATAGCCGCGCATTCCTCCATTCCATTTTTTATGTTTTCTACTCTGTCTTGTGGGTTGGCACCCTTCAAGAGTTTACACGTAGAGTTTACACGTAGAGTCTAGATGGCAAAACCGCAAACCAGAAGATAGGACTGGCATATTTCCGAAAACCCTGATTTGATCGGTGTTTTCCAGAGTTTCGTTATAACATATTCTGTGCCTGTCAGGATTTTTCACCGTGGTGCAAACTCTTGTTATCGATTGCCTGATTCTTAGGATTTAATCATGCTCTGTGCCAGGCCGTCAGTCAATTATCCACAATCAAGGCACTAAACCCATTCGGATAGGACTATCCATTGTTAAACCGAGGTTTGACTATGAAATCAAAGACCGCATTTTTTTGGATACTGGTTCTGAGTTTGCTGGGAGCGGTAGAAGCCGCAAAAACGACTCTCGAGATTGGGGTTATGACTCCTCGAGATGACCGAATGAGTGGAGCAGTAACTGATATACTCAACGGGGTTCAGATGAGTATTGATAAGTCTAGTGCTGAGTTTGATGGTTTAGGTTTTCAGATTAAACTACGACGTTATCGTGAGAGCGATTCATCTAGCTCGGCAGAGGATGCTGCCTATTCGATGTTGGACACGGATAAAAATGTGGTGGCCTTGTTGGGTTCGGTAAACTCTACAATGAACATAAGTTTGGCGCAAATATTAAATAAAGAACTGGGAGTTGTGCTTGCTACCAGTACAGGTAATGCCCTCACTAAAGGCAAATTTTCAAATATTGTAAGACTGGTTTCGACTGATGAATCTCTTGCAAAATCCGCAGTAGATTACTTGTCAGACAATTTAAACGTAAAAAAGTTGGCAGTGATAGACTTTCGCACAATCGAAGGTCGAGAATTTTTGCAAATTTTTACCAAATACGCAGCCCAAAAGAAGATTGTTGTTGTAAAAGAAATTAGTGTCGGCGTGGATGATAATTTCGACACCAAAGTGATAGACCTGAATGGCTTGGGTGCAGATGCCATATTTATGTATCCTTACAGGTATCAAGACGGCTTAAAAATGCTAAAGGCGCTTCAAAAAGCTAAAATTAACTCGGTAGTTATGGGAAATCTCAATTTTGGAGAACCTGAATTCATCAAAGCATCCTATGCCGATGCTCAATCGTTGTACTATGTTTCTTCGATTGCGCCTATTGCAGGGTACGCGAATGCAAAACTTTTTGAACAAGAATATGTTAGACGATTCAAAAGTAAACCTTCGGGAATTGCTTTGATGAATTTTGATGCCACACAAGTGATTCTGGATGCAATCAAGCGCAGTATCGCAGAAAATAAGGGCAAGACACCCTCTCGAAAAGCGGTGATGGCTAACTTGAATAGTACCAAACTTTACAACATGCTGTCTGGGAACATTACCTTTACCAAACAGGGAGATCGTACTAAAAGCACAGCTTTTGTGATGTAGATTTATCCAGACGGTTTTGCTCGAGTCAAGTCGGGAATGCCTATCGATTTGACGGGAAAGCCTTAAGACTAAGCGCGAGTGGGGTGTTGGGCCGCCCCTACTCCCGTTGGTCGCTGTCAGATTGAGAAAGACTCTAAATCTGACATGGGATGACATGGGAGGTACTTAATACAATTTGAAATGTGCGTTTAGGATTCCAAACGCTGCTGAATCACCACTTGGGCCATGCGCTGCAAGGTTGGGTTCATGGCGGTGATCTGAATGCGTTCTTCAAAAACGGGCAAACCCAGCTCGAGGGCGAGGCGGCCCAGCAGTTCATCCAGAAAGCTGCTGCTGGCGGAGGAAACCTCTGAAAAATCGAGGATGAGCGGTGTACTCGAGTGGGCCAAAGTTTGCAACAGATGTTGCCGCAAAACGCGGGCAGGTGGGCGGCCCCCTGTATGAATGCACTCGAGGGCAATGTTGATGCTACCCTCGAGCGCCAATGTTTCGGCCTTGGCTTGCAAATAGCCCCAAGTTTCGCCCGAACCACTGGCAATAAAGGTATCCTCGAGCGCCACCGCATTTTGGGTGTGCAAAGCCAAAGAAACCCCCGTTCCTGCCAAGCTATAGTTTGGTTTTCCGCTCGAGTTTCCGCTTGTGGTTTTGGTTTTGGTTATTTTGGCGGGGTCGCCCGTACCCTGCAAGCGCCCCGTTCCCGACCACAGAGTAAAACGTCCGCCATTGCGTTCCACAATTTGCAAAGTACCTGCCAAACCGTTGCCCTGCCCTTCGTGGATGTTGCGGGTGATGCCGCGCTGCACTGCCAGCTCGAGGGCTTGGGTATCGCTGCTGGTGGGGTGGGATTCGCTGAGCGACTGCCGAATTCCACGGCCCATATCGCAAATACACAGCTCGAGCAGGGCTTTTTTGGGGTAATACTGGGCCATCAAAACTCCAGGCACGGGGGCTTGGGCATGGATCAGCACGTTGTCCATCACCTCGTTGGTGGCCCACTCGAGGGCGGGAATAAAGGCTCTGGCTCCTTCCACTTGGGCCAAGACCAGATCGCACACCTGGTTCACCGCCCTATAAACATCCCCCGCATCTTGCAGCAAGGTGAGCGGAATAAACCGCCCTGCTTCGGAATGCCGCTGAAATTTTTCGGAATCGCTGGCCCCCAAATGACCCAGCAGATTCACCCTCGAGAGGTAACGCAACACATGGGGGTCGCCCACAAACTCGAGGCTACGACCCTGCTGTTTTTGCAGCAGCCCCCAAGCACACAGCCAAGCAATTGCCGCACCCTCGAGCGGTGCATTGGCCCGAATCCCCAGCACTTCCCAGGTGGGCGCATCACCTGTTCCCTCGAGCGGTGCTGGCTCGAGCAGGCCCAATTGGGCAAGGTTTTGGGTCAATTGCAATTGGGTATGGGGTTTGGAGAGTTCCAGCCAAGTGACGGGGGGCATGAGTTGTATTTTAGGGTGATATTTTAGGGGTTATTGCTTATTCCACCCATATGGGATCAAAAAATAAAACATCAGAAAACCATAAATAAGGTAAACTGGGAATATGACTAGCCCAAGTAAACAAAAAGTGACCCTCAATCTTCCGCAGGATGTGGTTCGGGCCTACCGCCTTGCGGCGATTCGTCAAGGTGTACCCGACCAAACCATCATCGA
>JANYFS010000116.1 GCA_025359705.1 Deinococcales bacterium
ACAAGAGACGGTCACAGCAGCCCTGCCTGTCAATATCCCGCTTGGCCTTACGGTGGCCCCACACGACAACCTTCTGGTGCAGCAAGGGACTCAACGCTGGCTCGAGGAGCTGCTTAATGCCAGCACGGTGGTGGTAGCCCCCCTTCAAAACGGAAGCCCCGCCCTGTGGTTACAGCGCAACCTGGATCAGAAGCGGGAAAAGCTGGCGGTCTATTCCAGCCTGAATCTCGGCAGTGTTCCCAGTCAGTTTTTTACCGCAGAGGGTTGGGCCGATGCTCGAGCTGTTCCCCCACAATCCGCCATCTTTGGTGTCGCGGTCAGCCCAGCCACCTTCAAGGTCTGGCGGCAGCTCCAAGAAGAAGCGGTCACGGTCTTGCAGGGGTATGTGGATACGGGTGCATTAAACCCCTTCACTGTGACCTTGGGTGGCTAGGGTTGACTCGAACTGACTCTGCGGAGTCAGAACTACCAGCGAACGATCAGTAGATTACCCTTGTCCATCAAAAAGGGGGGTTCCATACTGTAGTAGATCCCCGCTTGCACCTTAGCCTCGAGGCCATGCAAGGTGGAAAGCAAGCGGGGGATGGTGATGTGGCTGGTAGTCTTCCAATACTTTTCCACCATGTCCGTCCAAGGATGATCTAGGGGGTCTTCATAGGGCTTCGGGGTGTGGGTGGTGCGGGGGAAGGCAACCTCAACAGGGATCTTGATCTGACGAAAGGCCCGTTGGTGCGCGGTCAAAGTATCACACTGGGACAAGACCCAGCCAACCCGAGAGTCTATACTCTCCTGAAGCGCGTAGATTAGATTGTTTTCTTGGGCCACACTAACCCGTGCAAGGTAGTGGTTCCAAGGTTCGGGGATGATCGTCCCCGGTGGATCTGACGGCGTAGCGGTAATCTGGCGCGGCGGGATCACAACAAAGCTGTAAACAACGGGTTCGGGGATACTAGGCATCGGGGATACTCGCTTCAATGGAATAGTGCTTAAACGTCAGGGTGTATTTGGAGTGAATCTGGCGGTAACGGGTCAACAATGACAGCGTGATGGAGAGGCTTTTTTGACGAATGTTCACGAGGTGGACTCCTGTCTTTCGGTAAAGGGGACGAGGTGAGAGGCGATGATAACCCGTCCAGTAGCGAGGCTAAAACTTGAGTAGCTGCCAATCTCGAGCCAATACTCATCTCCATCTTGAAACTGGAGATAGACGTGACCGTAGGAGGTCTCGGCCAAACCTCGATTCACTTCCACAATCTCGAGGTTGGCCTTGATTTTGGCTTGCTCTCTGAGAAACTTGATCCCCTGATTGACGATCTGGATTTCACGACGGGTCAGGGTGGGGGTGCTTTGATAATTTGAGGGCAGAATCGAAACACTCGCAGGTGGTCTTCTTGGCTCAAAGGCAATGTGGCGGGGGCCGATCATAGATCCCGCTGCGCGTTCTGGAACGAAGGGGTAGAAGAGGACAAGAGACATACCCGACAGTAGAGGATGGGGCGGTTAGGGCAGCTCATGCGGACAGCCCGGCACGATGCAGTCTCTTATGTCGCTGCTCGAGATTGCGTTTGCGATTCTGGAGCTTGACCTTTTCGGATGCTCGAGGAACGAGTGCATTGGCGCGGTTGTCTGGGTTCTTGCACCACTGTGCAAAGTCATCGCTGTCCATCGGTGTAACCGCACCAAACCACGCATCAGAGGGGAAATGACAGAGGTAGGCATAGATAGCAGCTTGGCTCGAGTCAAAGCCGATCATCACTTTATCTTCGTCGTACTCGAGGGTGCGAGCGTTGCGCTGATGAACGATAAAGACCACAGGACTGTCCAGGTCGGAACCTAGATAGCAATCAATGTGGTCTTTATCGTTTGCGAGGGTTCCGCGTATATACCCATAATCGTTTTTCATACGGGTGGAGAAGTTTTCTTTTTTGCGAACACTCCCCGCTGCATTTTCCACAGATATGGAGAGACCTTTCCACAGAACACGGTGTGAGAGTTTTTGGTTGGGATTCTTGGCCCGAAGCCTCTCTGCTTTTCGAGCTTTGGAAGAGGGGGACGGTGTACCCGCGAGAATTTCACGAATGCGCTGTGAAGGATCAGACATGCCCGTATCGTCTCATAACACTCGGGCATGTTCGGATCTCAGTCTCGTGCTAGCTAACCCGCCTCTACGATCAGACTGTCTGGGTTGTAATAGGCGTAGGAGTCACATTTCCAGCTCTGCTCGATTTC
>JANYFS010000157.1 GCA_025359705.1 Deinococcales bacterium
CCCCGCTCGCGCCCGATGGTGTTCATCATGGCGGCAACCGAAGGGAACGATTCGGCAAAGGCTTGCTCGAGCGAATCGGCAATATAGCCGTGTGAATTGATACTCACCTCGAGCTGGGACAGGTCGTGACCTGCTTGGGCCGCTACCTGCCAGTACAAATCGATCAATGGCTTAAAGCGGGCGGGTTCGCCACCAATGATAGCAAGGGCCATCGGCAGGCCCAAGGTGGCGGCCCGCACCACCGATTCGGGGGTTCCACCCACCGCCACCCAGATGGGCAATTTGGCTTGAAACGGGCGCGGAAAAACGGGCAGATTCTCGAGGGCCGCGCGGTGTTTGCCCGTCCAAGTCACCCGCTCGGAATCCCGAAGTTTCAGCAGCAGCTCGAGCTTTTCGGCAAAGAGTTCGTGGTAGTGGTTCAGGTCGTAGCCAAAAAGTGGAAAGGACTCGATAAACGAACCCCGCCCCGCCACAATTTCGGCCCGCCCTTTTGAAATCAAATCCAGAGTGGCAAAATCCTGAAAAACCCGCACGGGGTCAGCGGAACTGAGTACCGTGACTGCGCTCGAGAGCCGAATTTTTTTGGTACGGGCCGCCGCCGCTGCCAAAATCACCGCTGGAGCCGAGGCCAAATATTCCACGCGGTGGTGTTCGCCAATGGCGTAGACATCCAACCCCACCTGGTCGGCAAGTTCGATCTCCTCGAGCAAATCCGCCATGCGTTGGGCGGGGCTGCCAGTGATGCCCGTGGCGGGGTCTGGAGTGTTTTCTACAAACGAGTAAATGCCCAGTTCAAAGGGGCGTTTGGTTGGGGTTTCGGGTATGGCTCGAGCGGGGCTGGTCATCGTGATCATCAGCTTAGCCAAGGTTGCTCGAGGGGATTGGGGCAAGGTGAACATAGCGGGGTTTTTACCTCGAGCGCCCAAATCTTGAAGGACAGAGGATGAATAACGGAAAACGCAAAACGCATAACCTAAACGATAAGTAAACATCTCAACTTGCGTTCTATCCTCAATTTGCTACCATGACAACAACTTTGCATCATTTTAGGGTGCAGGAGGTTTATCCATACATGCCCACTTACGTCTATAAAAATCTGAATACAGGCCAAACCTTCGAGATCCAGCAGCGCATGACCGAGGATGCCCTGACCCACGACCCCCAAACGGGTGATCCTGTAAAGCGGATTATCAGCGCTCCAAGCATCTCTTTTAAGGGTTCTGGTTTTTATGTCAACGACTCGAGGGCTAAAAGTTCTGGCTCGAGTGAGGGGAATAGTTCTGGCTCGAGCGAGAGTCCAAAACCAAAAAGTGAAAGTTCAAAAAGTGAAAGTGCGCCCGCAACACCTGCCAAAAGTGTCCCCTCCGACAAAGGCGCAAGCTAAAAATTGTGAATCCACGTCCGTTTTTACTGCTTATTTCGGTGGGTTTGCTGGCTTTGGGCGGTTACTATTTGGGCCGTGTCACCGCCGCCACTCCACTGGTCACACCCGACGAGATCAATACCGTGCAGGTGGTGGGCAAAACCATTCCTGCTTTGGTGATGGTGCAGGCCAACATTCCCCTCGAGCGCAGGCGGGAGGGCGACCCCGCCCAAGAGATTGGTTCGGGCTTTTTTTACCGTGCAGGCATGATCATCACCAATTTTCATGTGATTCAAAATTCGGACAAAATCACGGTGCAATTGCACGATGGCAAAGTGGTTCCTGCCAAGTTGCAAGCCACCGATATTGGCCTGGATTTGGCGATTTTGTCGGTGAGTCCCAGTGTAACCAAGGCCAACCTAAAGTGGGGCAACAGCAGCAACTTGCTGCAAGGTCAAAAAACCGTGGTGCTGGGTAGCCCCTACCGCACTCCCAATGTGGTAGCCACAGGAATTTTGGCAACCCGAGCGCGTACCGAAGCTCCCGCCGATGATGTGGGCCTCGAGATCCCTGAAATGCTGCATACCACTGCCAATGTGCAACCGGGCAACTCGGGCGGGCCAATGCTGGACTCGAGGGGGACGGTGATTGGGGTGGTGGATGCCAATTTGGGCGGCAACGAATTCACTCCAGGCTCGATTGGCCTTGCGATTCCTGCCGATGTGGTGCGTGAAGCAGTTGCCGACCTCGAGTCCAGTGGGGTTTCCCAACGCGGTTCTTTGGGTGTGACCATGACCGATCTGGCTTCGCTCGAGCCAATCGTCCGCAAAAGTGCGGGTCTGACCAGCAGCCAAGGGGCGATGGTCGAGGAGGTTCCTGCGGGTTCGGTGGGGGCCAGAGCGGGTTTGCGCGGTTCGGTACGCAGTGCTACGGGCCTCGAGGTGTTGGGCGATGTGATTGTGGCAGTCAATGGGCAAGGGGTCAAAGATCGTTACGATATTGTCCGTTTGATCGCCGCCAAACGCCCTGGGGAAACGGTCAGCCTGACTATTGTGCGGGGTAAACGCGAAGGGATTTTGAAGGTTCTGCTGCAAAAGCGCAGTGCAGCGGGGTAGGTTATTCGGTATTCGTTGAAAATTATGGATCACTCGAGAATCGCTCGAGGGTGCGGGGTAAACTGATGTGATGAGCGATACAAACCCAAATAAACGTATTGTGGTGGCCTTCGGAACCCGTCCCGAAACCATCAAAATGGCTCCTGTGATTGCGGGCCTTGCCGCGCAAACTGGCCTCGAGCCTGTGCTGTTGGTGACGGGGCAGCACCGCGAACAACTCTATTCAGCCCTAAAGGTTTTTGATCTGGTTCCTGATGCCGACCTTGCGGTAATGGTGGATCGCCAGACCTTGCCTGGCTTGGCGGGAAGGATTGTGCCTGCGGCTGCCGAAAAACTGCGCGAATTGCGGGCCGATTATGTGTTGGTACATGGCGATACCCTGACCACCTTTTGCGTGGCGTGGGCCGCTTTCCTCGAGGGGATTCCTGTGGGGCATGTCGAGGCGGGGCTTCGCAGTGGCAGCCTGTCCGAACCCTTCCCCGAAGAAGCCAACCGCAAGCTCACCTCGGTGATCACCGATCTGGATTTTGCTCCCACTGCGCTATCCAAAAACAATTTACTGCTCGAGGGCAAAGACCCCAGCAAGGTTTTAATCACGGGGCAAACCGCCGTGGACGCGGTGCGCCAAGTGGCGGCCCGCTCGAGCCTGCGACCCGAATGGCAAAAACAGCTCGAGGCAGGAAAGCGGCTGATTGGTGTGACCCTGCACCGCCGTGAAAACTGGCCTGTGTTGGCGGATTTGGCCCAGATGCTGCGAAAACTGGCCCTCGAGCATCCCGAATGCCACTTTGTTTATCCCTTGCACCTGAATCCTGTGGTGCGGGAAGCGGTGCAACCTGCCTTGGCGGGTCTGGAAAACTTCGAGCTGATCGAACCAATAGACTTTGGAGAAATGGCCCCCTTGCTACAGGCCTCGAGCCTGATGATTACCGATTCGGGCGGAATCCAAGAAGAGGGAGCCAGTTTGGGGGTTCC
>JANYFS010000164.1 GCA_025359705.1 Deinococcales bacterium
ATTGAATAGCAATTCCATTGATCAGAGTAAAATCACGCATATCTAAAGTATGGTCACTTTCTACATTTAAAATACAATAAATTTCATTTTGAATATAAAGTGGAATACAAATTTCGGAACGGGTTTCTTGGCGTTCGCCTATATAATCGGGATCTAAATCCACGTCAAAAATCATTTGAGGCTGACCGGTGCGAACTGTCCGCCCCAGCACACCCGCGTCCATATTTAATACCATCGGGAAATCCGCCGCACCCACTTCGCACTGGCGGCACAATTTCCCCCGCTCGAGGGTATACAAACAGATTGAGGAATAACCAAAAACCTCAGTAACCGCCTGCACCACTTGCTTACACAACTCGGCGATTTCTAATTGTTTGGAAAGCAGTTGAGCAAAACGCAGCCAAAAGTTAGACTCGAGGGGTAAAGGGTGTGTGGTAGTAGGGTATTGGGTAGGAGGATGTAGAGACGAAACCCGAATGCGCTTAGTCAGCTTAGTCATAAGTGCCACTCAACCTTGGGCATTAACAAACAGATATAGGGGTACATTCATGAAGGAGAGAAGAAGCATCAAGGGTTATTTTAGCCGATGCCGAGCGAGTTTATCAGCAGTGCGCTATAAGATACAAAAATCATACAAAATAACATAAAAATAATTTACTAAATGTCGTAAAAATTTTGCAAGAATCCTATAGCAAACGACCTATGCAAAAAAGTATCTCCCACTCCACTTCTTGAGCGGCAAAAATTTTGGTATAACCTTAAGGCTCAACACGGCTCGAGTTCTGGTATCTTGTGGGTATGTTGTGAGTATCTTGTGGGTATCTTGTGGGTATCTTGGGTCTGAAAAACGTTTGCGGAGGCAGTGTGTACATCGTTGTCGAAGGTGCTATTGGCGTAGGTAAAACCAGTCTGAGCCGTATTTTGGCGGCCCATTATGCGGCCCGTTTGACCTGTGAAGTGGTGGAGGAAAATCCATTTTTGGCTTCTTTCTACCAAGACCCACAGCGGTTTGGCTTTCAGGTGCAGGTCTTTTTTTTGCTCTCGAGGTTTCGGCAGCTCGAGGGAATGTCCCAGGGCGAACTCTTTCACCAAGATCAGATTGCCGACTACATGTTCGACAAAGATTTTATTTTTGCCTCGATGAACCTGCGCGATCACGAATTTTCGTTGTACCGCGAGCTGTACAACCAATTGAAACCCCGCTTAACTCCGCCCGACTTGGTGATTTATTTGCGGGCCGAAACCGATTTATTGCTCGAGCGCATTGCCAAACGGGGCCGCGACTTTGAGCAAGACATGCCCCAAGCCTATTTGCAAGAACTGAGTACCCACTACGATGAATATTTCGCGGGCTATAACGGAAATGTACTCACTTTAAACGCACAAGAGTTTGATTTTGTGGGCAACCTCGCGGATCAAGCTCAAATAATTACTTTGGTGGAACATGCTTTAAAAACCAGGCTCGAGCCACACCATCAGGTTGTGGGCTGATGTATCTGGCGATTTCAGGAAATATTGGCAGTGGTAAAAGCAGCCTAACTGCGCTACTCAGTGCGCGTTATGATTTGCAAGCAGTTTATGAAGCCGTCTCGGAAAACCCCTATCTCGAGGACTTTTACCATGATATGGCCCGCTACAGCTTTCATAGTCAGATTTTCTTTTTATCCAGGCGGCTCGAGCAGCATTTATTGGTGATCAATGGGGCCAACGGCGTAATTCAAGACCGCACCTTGTACGAAGATGCCATGATTTTTGCCCAAAATCTTTATGCCACAGGCAAAATGGACGCTCGAGACTGGCAAACCTATTTTTCTTTGTACTGTAGCATCTTGCCCGCTTTGCAAACCCCCGATTTATTGATTCATATCGAAGCCAGCCTACCCACTTTGCGCCAGCGCATTACCAAGCGGGGCCGCGACTTCGAGCAGGAGATGTCCGACGATTACCTCGAGCAGCTCAATATTTTGTATGCCCAATGGCTCGAGGGTTATGGTCACTCGAGGGTATTGGTGATTAACGGCGACGAACTGGATTTTATGAGCGACCCCAATGCTTTTGAAACCATTTGCTCGAGGATTGAAATGATGGGTTTAGGAATCCCCTTACTAAAATGAAAAACCCACCCTCCAAACAACTTGATGATCTACTACACGAGTTAGAAATCCAACTTCCTTTTGCCAATCCCGAAATTACTGGAATTACCCATAACTCGAGCTGGGTGCAACCTGGATTTATTTTTGTAGCCATTCGTGGGGCCAAATCCGACGGACACAACTTTATCCCTCAAGCCCTCGAGCGGGGGGCAGTGGTGATTGTGGGCGAAGGTTTTGATTGGACACTCAAGACACCCGTTCCTTATTTACACGTCGAAAATGCCAGACAAGCCTTGGGCGACCTCTCTAGTGCCTTTTATGACCATCCTAGCCGTGAACTCGAGGTGGTGGGGATTACCGGAACCGATGGTAAAACCACAACTGCTTGGCTGACCCATCATTTGCTCAAAAGTGCGGGCATTAAAACGGGTTTGCTGTCCACCGTGGGTTATAAACTGGCAGACGATGTTTTGCACCACTTCCCCGCCCATTTCACCACCCCAGAATCCCCCGAAGTACAGCGCTTGCTGCGGGAAATGGTGGATGCGGGCTGTGAGGCGGCAGTCCTCGAGGTGAGCAGCCATGCCCTCCAGCTCGAGCGGGT
>JANYFS010000165.1 GCA_025359705.1 Deinococcales bacterium
TGGGGATTTTGAGGGCAAAACCTACCCCGAAAACAGTCAGCACCCGCATTTTCAGGACTGGCTGAATGATCCCTACCATGTGGCAACCCCCAACGGTGAATCGCTGGAGCATTTGACCCAGCGGATGCAAGATTTTGTGAACAGCCTCGAGCCTGATGGTGCGCCTGATGGGAAAAGCGAAAAGCACTATTTGGTGTTCTCACACAGTTGCGCCATTCGCGCCTTGATCAGTGCCAGCATGGGTTTACCAATGCGGATCAACCTTGGAAATCACTTTCCTTTTGTGATTCAAGTACCACATACTTCACTCTCGAGGCTGCGGTTTTGCCACGGAATTTGGAGCCTCGAGCAGTTGGGGGATGTGGGGCATTTATGAGCCAAAAAATAAACACACTTTTTGATTCGCACATGCACACTCCCCTGTGCAAACATGCCAAAGGCAGCCCGCTCGAGTATGCCCAAGCTGCGCTCGAGCGGGGTTTGGCGGGCATTGTGATCACCGATCATATCCCTATGCCCGCGTGGTTTGATGCACCGTGGCGCATGGCATTGTCCGAGTTAGACCGTTATCTCGAGTGGGTTTTGCAGGCCAAAGAAGCCATGCAGGGAAGGCTCGAGGTGCGAATCGGTCTCGAGGCGGATTTTCACCCTGGCACCGAGCGTTTTGTGGAAAAAATTCTGGGGCGATACCCTTGGGATTATGTGATGGGCAGTGTGCATTATTTGGGGGCGTGGGGTTTCGACAATCCCGATTTTAAAGAAGAGTTTGAGTGGCGCAACCTCGAGGGAATCTACCGCACTTATTATGATTTGGTCGCGCAAGCCGCTCAAACGGGACTATTTGACGCAGTGGGGCATTTGGATTTACCCAAAAAGTTTGGACATGCCCAGCCTGCCCTCGAATTAGCAATTCCTGCGCTCGAGGCGATTGCAGCCGCAGATATGGCTCTCGATTACAACACAGCGGGGCTTCGCAAACCCATTGCGGAGATTTATCCTGCTGTGGGCTTAAGCACTGTGGCGGCGCAATTGGGGATTCCTTTTGTGTTGGGCAGCGATGCCCATGCACCTGCCGAAGTCGGTTACGCCTTTGAGGAAGCAGTGCAGACCCTCGAGGGAATTGGGGGCCAAATTGTGACTTTTAAGGGTCGCGCTCGAGTTTAAAGTAACCACCAAAAATCCCAGCTCGAGAATCCCCGCTCAAAAAATCCCAGCTCAAAAAATCCAAATGTCGGGTTTATCCAAGACAAAACCTCACCAAAACGCTAGGCTCGAGCCAGAACTATGAGCTACCATGAATTCCGTCCTCCACCCCAATTGCAGCACAGTGTACGCTGTTTTTGGACACTCGAGGAGGAACACAGCCCCCACACCGAGGAGCATCTGTTTTTTCCAGAACGCTCGGTGCGGCTTATTTTTTATCACGGCGAATCTTATGTGGGCTTGCAGGGCGGTGCGCTGACTGCCATGCCCCAAACTTCTTTTTTGATGGGTTTTCAAAATGGCCCCCTCAGAGCGGTTTCTAAGGGGTTCACTCGAGTGCTGGGAGTGGATCTTTACCCCTGGAGCGCCATGCGCTTGCTGGAACTGGATGGGGTACAGGCCATGCATTTTATGAAGGCAGGGGTGGCCCTCGAGCGGTTGAACCGTCAAATTGCGGCCTTGCTGCGCTCGGAAGCGCTCCAAGAAGCACTCGAACTGCTGGAAGATTGGCTGACCTGGCGCATCAAAGAAGTCAACCTTGAGTCCAATATGGCAATTGAGGCGGCAAAAATGCTGTACACCTCTTTTGGGCAAGGCAAAATTAGCGATCTTGCCGAAATCTTGGGGGTTTCCAGCCGTCAGCTCGAGCGAGGATTCTTGCACAGCGTGGGGATTTCCGCCAAACAATTGGCCCGCACCATCCGTTTCGAGGAGGCTCATAACCGCTTGTTGCTCGAGCCAGCCCGCAGCCTCACCGAACTGGCGTTTGAGCTGGGCTACGCCGATCAAGCCCATTTCAACCGAGAATTTCGGGCCTTTACCCAGATGAACCCCACCGCTTTTATGCAGTACATGCGGATACAACACCCACCCGACCAATTTTCACTCGAGGAAAGTGCGGGTTTATTCAAGCGCTCGAGCGAGGTGGCCTTCTAAAGTATGGGCATGACTGACCAAACTGTTTTACCTAAAAAACCCGCGCCCGCCACCCTAATTTTTATCCTTAGCTCGGCCTTTTTGTTCGCTATGGGCCTTGGACTTTTGCTGCCAATCTTGCCCTACTTGGTCGGGCGCTATGTTCCCGATCCTACGGCACTGGCAGCCACGGTCAGTTGGCTATCGGTTAGTTATGCAGCGTGCGCTTTTTTTTCCGCCCCTGTGTTGGGAGCGCTCAGTGACCGCTATGGGCGGCGGCCTGTCTTGCTGATTTCGCTGCTGGGTTCAGCCATCGGCTATTTTATTTTTGGCTGGGCAGGAACTCTAGCCCTGATGTTTGTGGGCCGCATCATAGACGGGATTACCGCTGGAAACTTCAGTGCCAATTTTGGAATGCTGGCAGACAGCACCGCACCCGAAGAACGGGGCAAATACTTTGGGCAAATCGGCGCGGCTATTGGCGGCGGGTTTATTTTGGGGCCAGCCTTGGGCGGCCTAATTTCTCACATCAGCCTCGAGGCACCTGTGTTTGTGGCAGCGGGGTTATGCCTGTTGAATTTGCTGTGGGGAGTGCTGTTTGTTCCCGAAACCCTGCACACTGAACAACGCAGTAAGGGTCTATCCATTCAAAGCTTCAACCCCTTCAGCCAAATCCTCGAGCTACTTGCGATCCCCCACATTCGCCGCCTGCTGCTCTCGAGTACCTTATTTATGCTGCCCTTTGCCATGATGCAAATTCTGCTGGGTGTGCTGCTCAAGACATCGCTGAATTGGGGGCCAGCGCAAACCAGTACGGTTTTTATGGTGGTTGGAGTGTCGGATATTGTGGTGCAGGGTTTATTGCTGGGCTGGCTGATTTCCAAATTGGGTGATATGGGTGTGGCCCGTTTGGGTTTGGGCTTGGGCCTGTTTGGATTGTTGGGGATGGGGCTGTTGGTTGGGTTTCCCTCGAGCGGGCTGGTTTACGCTTCAGTGTTGGCCTTTGCCATTGGCGAAGGCATTTTTACCGCCACCGTGGGTGCACTGCTTTCTCAGGCGGCTGGTGAGCAACAAGGCAAAGTGCAAGGCGGCAGCCAAGCGCTTGGTTCTGCCGCGCAGGTAGTGGGGCCACTGATCGGTGGGCAACTTTCCTCGAGGGCGGGAATTGCGGTTCCGTTTTATGCAGGTATAGTTTTGGTGGCTCTGGCAGGAATGGCCCTACAACAAGGCTCGAGCGCCAGCGGGAAAGCTCCCGCAACACTTCCAGAAATTTAGCGCATATTTTTAGCGCAAAGTCACAATTTCCGCACCCGCCCAGAGTTTGAGCAACGTCTCAACCTGGGCTTGTTCGATTCGCAGTTTTTCCGCACCAAAACCCACATAGAATGCCTCGAGGGGTTCGGAGCGTCGCCCGTTGGTACGGATAAAGGAAAGTTCTAAACCGCTCTCGAGGCGCACTCGAGCGTAGGCCCGTGCGCCTTTTTCGGGTATGGCGCAGGCTTCGCGCAGGTCGGTGTGGGTTGGGGGAATGGTTGGGGGAATGGGTGTAGTCATGAAGGTAGCACCATACCACACCCTCGAGACTGGGATTTGGATTTTACCGCTCGAGGGGAAGTTACAGATTGCTCGAGGGTTAAAAGAATCGAACATGACACTCGAGCAGATTGTTTTAATTACGGGTTTGACTTTGCAAGAACTCGAGGGGATGTGAATTTGAGGGAAAGAAAACGAAAGAGAATACAAAGGAACCCCCAAGAATGGTTCGAGGGGGGTTGCTTGGGATGTGGCTCGAGCGGGCTATGGTTCTGTAGCAATGTAACAACTTCGTAGACAAG
>JANYFS010000178.1 GCA_025359705.1 Deinococcales bacterium
TTCCCTCGAAGCGATTAAAGGGCGGGTGATTCACACCTATCATACCGAAGGTGCAGGTGGAGGCCACGCCCCCGATATTATTCGAGTCGCCAGTTTGCCTAATATTTTGCCCAGCAGTACCAACCCAACCATGCCTTTTACGGTCAACACCCTCAAAGAGCATTTGGATATGCTGATGGTTTGCCACCACCTCTCGAGCCGCATTCCCGAAGATGTCAGCTTTGCCGAATCGCGGATACGCCCCGAAACCATTGCTGCCGAAGATGTATTGCATGATATGGGTGTGTTCAGTATGATGTCCAGCGATTCACAGGCAATGGGGCGAATTGGTGAAGTGATTTTGCGAACTTGGCAAACCGCACACAAAATGAAAGTGCAGCGCGGAGCATTGGGCGACCCCAGCAATGACAACGCTCGAGCTAAACGTTATGTCGCCAAATACACCATCAATCCCGCAATCACCCACGGAATCGCACACGAAGTGGGCAGCATCGAAGTGGGTAAGCTGGCGGATTTGGTATTATGGAAACCTACTTTTTTTGGAGTGAAACCCGCAATGGTCATTAAAGGCGGCCTAGTTGCTGCCGCCCAAATGGGTGATCCCAACGCCAGCATCCCCACACCTCAGCCCGTGTATAGTCGCCCAATGTTTGGAGCATATGGCGCGGCAATTGCTCAAACTTCGCTGCATTTTGTATCCAAGGCTTCCCTCGAGCAAGGAAATTTGCCCGAACTATGCAAACGGCGTTTTGTAGCAGTGAAAAACACTCGAGCCATTTCCAAGGCAGATATGATTCATAACGATGCCATGCCCGATATTCGGGTCGATCCCGATACCTATACCGTATATGTGGATGGGGTGGCAGTGGGTTGTGAAGCTGCCGAAACACTACCGATGAGCCAGCGTTATTTTCTTTTTTAGGTTAGTTGTAAACTATGCATGAAATTGATATTGCCCAGCGAATTGTAGATCTGTGCTTGGATACTTTGGATACGTTGGCCCAAGAAGACCCACACACTCCCACCTCGAGGGTAAAAACGGTTAAAATTCGGGTAGGTATCTTGTCCAGCGTGGTTCCCCAAGCGCTCGAGAATGCTTTCCCGCAGGCATGTGCGGAATTTGAAATGATGCAAGATGCACGTTTAGAAATCGAAACCGTTTCCGCACGAGGGCAATGCCCCCAACATGGTGAACTCGAGCTAGATTTAAACAAGGGGATCTGTTGCCCCGTATGCAACAAGCCCATCCTCGAGCTGATATGCGGTGAAGAACTCGAGTTGGATGAAATTGAGTGTGAATAAGGGAGTAGTAACATGAGTCAGGCCCGAATTGTACAGATTCGCCAAGGCATTCTTAAAGATAACGACCTGCAAGCCGCTAGTAACCGTGCTTATTTCGGAACCTTTGGCCTAAGCGTGATTAATCTGGTCTCGAGTCCTGGAAGTGGGAAAACGGCTTTGCTCGAGCGGACGTTTAGCGATTTGGGTACACAATTGCGAATGGCGGTGGCAGTGGGTGACTTGGCTACCGAAAACGATGCCATGCGCCTGAAAAAAGTGGGCGCACATGCGGTACAAATTGTTACGGGAACCATTTGTCATTTGGATGCCAAAATGGTACACAATATCATTCCACAGTTCAATTTAGCCGAGTTGGACATTTGGTTCCTCGAGAATGTAGGCAATTTGGTTTGCCCCAGCAGTTATGATTTGGGCGAAGGTTTTAGAGTGGGTTTACTTTCGGTGACAGAAGGCGAAGATAAACCACTCAAATACCCCACCATGTTTCGCAGTTTGGATTTGATTTTAATGACCAAAATGGATCTTGCCGAGGCTGTGGGCTTTGATAAAGCCGCCGCTTACGCCTCGCTCGAGCAGATTGCTCCTGGTATTCCCGTGTTGGAAATCTCCAGCAAAACGGGATTAGGGATGGATTCTTGGTATCATATTCTTAAAAACAAGGCGATAGAGGGTAAAGAGGGGAAAGTGTGAAGTATTCGGGTTTGGCAAAAAGTATTTTGGCTCGAGGGCAAAAAGAAACACCCTCGAGTGAAGATACGCCAAATTTTCCAATTGTCACAAGTTTAAGCGTAAAGAATCCCGAGTTTGAAACCGTAGAAATCCCCATGACCGCCCTCGAGCGTAGTCGGGTACGGCGTAAAGTGATCAGCTCCGATGGTTTTATTTTGGCTTTGGCCTTACCCACAGGAACCGTTTTAATGCCTCGAAATGTGCTGTATTGCAATGCCCAGACCCGAAAAAATTATGTGGTATCCGCTCGAGCCGAAGATATGCTGATTGCCAAGCCCCGTAATCCTAACCAAGCTCTAAAAATTGCCCATGCCATTGGTAATTTACACCGCGACATCGATATTCAAGACAATGGAAACCTTCATTTGCTTTACGAACCCCACCTCGAGCTGTTGCTGTTGCGGATGCAATGCCCCCTCGAGCGTAGTAGTGGGGCATTTTTGGGTAAACCCAGTTGGGAACATACCATATGAAGGATATAAATGCGCTTTTGCTGTTTCAATTGGCGGACAGCAGTTTTCCCAATGGAACGTATGGTTATTCGGATGGTTTGGAATACTATATTCAAAGCAAGAAAATTCAAAATGCTCTCGATTTATATACCTTCCTCGAGTCTGAATTGCTTTTGGGCTGGGGAAGAGTGGATTTGTTGGCCTGTGCTTTGATTTTGCGGGGTGAACCGCTTGAGCAGGTTTCCCGCAGGCTAAATTTGGTTAAGCTGGTAGAAAGTAGCCGTCAAAGTAGCCTGAATACGGGAAACCGTTTGAAAAAAAGCGCCTCGAGCATTTTTAAATTTATACCCGCTGTTTTGAAAGATTTGCCACTTCATTTAACACATGGCTCGGTGGTTTTTGCCGAATTTGCCCGCTCGAGCGGTTGCCCCATTGATGTGTGCTTGCAAGCCTACGGTCATGCATGGCTAATGAACCGCACTTCGGCATCTACTCGGCTTTGTTTATTGGGTGGCCTCGAGGCACAAACCACCGCGCACAAGTTGAATCCTGCCCTCGAGCGTGCTATAGCGCAAAGTTTGGTGCTTGATCTGGATCAACTCTATAGCTTTACCCCCGCCCTCGAGATGGGATTGGTTCATCATGCGGCGCTCGAGATTAAGTTGTTTCAGACTTGAGGGGTTATTCGTAGGATTTTATGCATTTCGCTCGAGTTAAATACTCTAAATAAATATCGGCATGTTTGTGAATGTACGTAAGGGTAAAGTGGAGAAAAAATGCCTGTAAAAATTGGAATCGGTGGCCCTGTTGGAAGTGGGAAAACGGCTTTGCTCGAGCGGTTATGTGTACATATGCGAGATGATTATCAATTGGCAGTGATCACCAATGATATTTTTACCTTTGAAGACCAGCGCATTTTAACCCATGCTTCGGCGCTCGAGGCCAGCCGTATTGTGGGGGTGCAAACGGGGGGCTGCCCGCATACTGCCATTCGGGAGGATGCGACCTTAAACCTCGAGGCGGTGGCTAATCTCGAGGAGGCATTTTTAAATTTGGATATTATTTTTATTGAATCGGGCGGAGATAATTTGGCTTCGAGCTTTAGTTATGAATTGGTGGATGTATGGCTTTTTGTGATCGATGTGGCGGGCGGCGAAAAAGTACCCCGCAAAGGCGGGCCTGGTATTATGCAGTCTGATTTGTTGGTGATCAACAAAACCGATTTGGCTCCGTTGGTAGGTGCAAACCTCGAGGTAATGAGGCAGGATGCCCAGCTTCGGCGTGGGGATAAACCTTTTATTTTTAGCAACCTTAAAAGTGATGTAGGTGTTGCCGAGATTATTACTTGGATTAAGAGTGATGTTTTATTTGAGTCGCTCGAGTGAGTAAAATTATATGAGTGTTCAGAAGGGATATTTAAATTTAGTTTTTGGGCAGTATAACGGTAAAACGGTGCTAAAAAAAAGTAGCTATAAAGCCCCCTTACAAATTGTGCGCCCCTTTGAACTTGAGTGCGGTACTTTATCGCTAACGCTATTAAACATGACAGCGGGCATTATGCAAGGAGATACCCTCGAGCTGGATATTATGCTCGAGGAGGGCGCGAAAGTGGTGATTTTGACCCAAACTGCCAATAAAATCCACAGTATGCAGGGTGGTTTTGCCACCCAAAACATGTGTATCACCCAAGCCGCAAACAGCAGACTCGAGTATTATCCAGAGCGCAATATTCCTTTTGTGGATGCGGACTATCGGCAAAAATTGCGGGTCAATCTGGCCTCGAGCGCCCAATTTGCCTATATGGAAGGTTTAAGTGCGGGTCGGGTTTTGCATGGGGAATCTTGGAAATTTAAACGCTACTCGAGCCAGGTGGATCTGTTTTTGGATCAAGAATTGGTTTATCTCGAGCGGCAAGATATTATGCCGCAGGTTTACCCTGTAGCCACGCTGGGAATTATGGAAGATGCACAGTATTTATTGAGTGGATGTGTGATTGGTTCAGTTGGAGCGCTCGAACTGGAATATACTCCGCATATTCATGTGGGGAAAACCCATCACCAGCATGTGTGGATTCGGGGAATGTCTAAAGGAAACCTCGAGCTGGATTCGGAGGCTCGAGGTTTGCAAAATAAAATTCGTAAAATGTTGTGGAATTGTAGTGAGTTGAGGGTAAGAAGGTAGGTTCTATATAATCTCGAGGGTTATTTATTAAATTCGGGTTTGCGTTTTTCGATGAAGGCATATACCCCTTCTTGGTGGTCGCTCGAGCGGCTGGCTTGGGCTTGCAATTGAGCCTCGAGGGTTAGGCTTTCGCGTAGGGTGCCGACCATGCCTTGTTGCATGGCTTTTTTGGTCAGGGCAAAGGCGGTAGCGGGGCGGTTTGCCAAACGTTCGGCGTAGGCTTGCACCTGTTCGGTAAAGGTTTCGGCTTCAAAAACCCGCTCGCAAAGTCCCAAACGCAAGCCTTCGGCTGCGTCGATCACCTCGGCAAAAATAGACAGCTCGAGGGCTTTGGAATACCCCACCGCTCGAGGCAAAAACCAGGTGCTGCCGCCGTCGGGGATTAGGGCGATATTGCTGAAGGCTTCGGTAAATTTGGTATTGCTCGACCACAACCGCAAATCCCCCGCTAGGGCCAAAGATGCCCCCGCACCCGCCGCCGTACCGTTCACCGCCGTGATTACAGGCTTCTCGAGGGTGCAAATTCCCATCATCAGGCGGTTGTAGGTTTTTTCCACCATCTCGGCAATGTCTAAACTTTTGCCAAAAGCTGCCAAATCCTGTCCTGCACAAAAAGCCCGCCCCGTTCCCGTGATCACCACCACCCGCACCTCCGCCCTGGAGGGGACGCGCTCGAGGGCTTCGCATAGTTCGATCAGCAGCTCAAATGTGAGGGCATTCATCCGCTCGGGGCGGTCAATTCGCAGGGTCAGGACATGGTTATGCAGGGTTTCGACGAGGCTCATGGCTGTAGTGTACACCCTGTTTCTGCACCCAGTCTAAAAATATAGGGAACAACAGCAATCCTCGAGTTACGGATATTTTTCACAAACCTCACACCGACTTTACACAAACCTCAGCGATGTGGCTATAATGCTACGGTATGCGTCAGATTATTGTGGGCACACGCGGGAGCAGTTTAGCGCTGGCCCAAACCCGCCAAGTGGTGGCACACCTCAAAGAACAATGGCCCGATAGCGACTTTCGGATTCAGACCATTACGACCAGAGGTGATGTCGAAAAAGGAGCCTTGAAGGGCGATAAAGGCTTTTTCACCAAAGAAATCGAAGAGGCACTGCTCTCGAGCAAGATCGACATTGCCATTCATAGCCTCAAAGACCTACCTACCGAAATGCCAGACGGCCTCGAGCTGGCTTCGATCACCAAAAGGGTAGATGCGCGGGATGCCTTGGTGGGGCGTGCGGGTATGAAAATCCTGCGGGACTTGCCAGCGGGTTCGGTGATTGGTACCTCGAGTGTGCGGCGCAAAGCATTTTTGGCGGCCCAGCGCCCCGATTTGATGGTGCGCGAGCTGCGCGGCAACGTGGATACCCGTTTGGCGGCGCTGAGCAGTGGCGATTACGACGCGATTATTTTGGCAGCGGCGGGTTTAATTCGCCTCGAGCTGCGAAACCGCATCGATGAATTCATCGATACTGCCCTAATTTTGCCCGCACCAGGGCAGGGCGCTTTGGCCCTACAAACTCGAGCGGACGACGACATCTCCACCGAGTTCGCCTATTCGCTCAATGACCGCGACACCGATGACCGCGTGACTGCCGAACGTGCATTTTTGGCAGGCATGGGTGCGGGCTGTATGGCCCCGATTGGCGCACTTGCCACCCTCAAAGATGGCATCCTCAAGCTCGAGGGCTGGTTGTCTGCGCTCGACGGTAGCAATCTGATTCAGGCCACCATCGAGGGTGACTCCGATGAATGCGAAGAGTTGGGCCTCGAGCTGGCGCAGGACGTGCTGAAGCAGGGTGGGAAGGCATTGGTAGGAGCTTAAGTTTTCCGTTTTTCATAAAGATGTGTGGCTCGAAGCTAAGTCTCGAGCCACACATCTTTTTCTT
>JANYFS010000211.1 GCA_025359705.1 Deinococcales bacterium
CCATCATATCGGGGGTGGCAACCACCACGTCAAAGTCCATAAAACCTTCGGCAATTTTGGCGATCAATTCTTCCGAACCAATCACTTCTGCACCTGCGGCCTCGGCTTCGGCAATCTTGTCACCTTTGGTAATGACCGCAACCCGCACACTGCGACCCGTACCGTGGGGCAAAGAAACCGTACCGCGCACG
The DNA here is from genome assembly GCA_025359705.1 of Deinococcales bacterium. Lineage (GTDB taxonomy): Bacteria > Deinococcota > Deinococci > Deinococcales > Deinococcaceae > JACMOA01. The sequence continues at coordinate 192 of JANYFS010000211.1, forward strand.
GTTTGGTCGCTCTTGCGCGGGTCGATGCCGAGGCGCATATGTACTTCGACGGTTTCGTCGAATTTGGCGCTGGCGATTTCTTTAGCCAAGCCAGTGGCTTCTTCTAAGGTGTAGATCTTACCCTTAACCAATTTGGCCTTCAAAGCCTGATAACGCTTACCACGCTTAGCCATTATTTCGCCCCTTCGATGGTAACGCCCATGCTGCGTGCAGTTCCCGCCACGGTTTGAGCGGCGGCCTCGAGCGAAGCAGCGTTCAGGTCGGGCATTTTGGTTTTGGCAATTTCCAAAACCTGATCCCAATTCAAGTTGCCCACTTTGTTTTTGTTGGGAACGCTCGAGCCTTTGGCAATGCCGCTGGCTTTGCGAATCAGGTAGCTCATCGGGGGGGTTTTGGTGATAAAGGTAAAGCTGCGATCCCCGAAAATGGTGATCTCGACAGGAATAATCGCGTCGCCTTTGTCGGCGGTGGCAGCGTTAAACTGCTTACAAAATTCCATGATGTTGGCCCCGTGTTGACCCAAGGCAGGGCCGACTGGGGGTGCGGGGGTTGCTTTGCCTGCGGGCAACTGCAACTTAACAAAACCTGTGACTTTCTTCATGAAGATTCCTCCTTAGCTCCCCCGTTCACGACCGCTAAGTGTTGGCTCGAGTGGGGTGAGGCGCTAAGTGTTTTAAAGCAACCGAAGTTGAATCAACCTCGGCAGAGTGTACGGCGAATGTACTGCTGATATTTAACTTTTTTGAACTTGGGAAAACTCGAGTTCGACGGGGGTTTCGCGTCCAAAGATGGTCACAAGCACCTTAACTTTAGAGCGTTCGGCGTTGACCTCAGAGATCACCCCAGTAAAGTCGGCAAAGGGGCCATCCACTACCCGCACTGCGTCGCCCTCTTTGAAACTGATCTTGACTCGAGCCTTGACCGGTTCGGCCTTGCGGGTGACTCCAACGCTTTGCAGCAAACGTTCCACTTCGTCGTAGCTAAGCGGAACAGGCTTGGTTGCCGTTCCTACAAAGCCCGTCACACCGCTGGTATTCCGCACCACTTCCCAAGATTCACCCAGTTCTTCGGGGCTGCTTTCATCCCAAACTTCCATTTGCACAAAAATGTAACCCGGAAAGAGCTTACGTTTGACCGCTTCTTTCTTGCCACCCTCTTTGATTTCAATGACTTCTTCGTCGGGTTGAAGCACTTGAAAAATGGTTTGACCCCACATTCCCAACTTTTGAGACCGTTGCTTAAGTTGATCTTCCACACGGTCTTCTTGACCCACATAGGTGTGTACCGCGTACCATTCGATACTCATTTGGCACTCACTTTAGGAGCGGGCAACACTCCGAGCTGTTGGAGCGCAAAGGTAAAAATCCAGTCCATACCGTAAAGCAGCACCGTGAACATCAGCACGAACAAAAGTACAGCTTGGGTTCCTTCCCAAACCACACCTCGGCTGGGCCATGTGACCCGTCCCAATTCGGCCCTGGCTTCCCGAAAATAGCGGATCAAACCGCCCATTTTAGACTTTCTTCTCTTTGAACACCACGTGCTTACGAATTACGGGATCGTATTTCTTCAGCTCGAGCTTGGCGGTAGTATTGCGGCGATTCTTGGTGGTGGTGTAGTAAAAACCCGTTCCAGCCGTAGATTCCATTTTGATGATGAGACGTGGTCCTTCTTTAGCCATGATCCTTGCTCCTTATCGTTTTCCGCTCTGAATTCGGGAAAACTCCCAGGCTCCTGAATGTTCCTTAATGTTGTTGGGGAACCATGCTTGTGACACCGCATTTTGGCACTGTGTTTTTTGACATGTCAGCGAGTCTGGTGAAAACCAGCCTTACGAGTATAGCAGGAATTTTGAATTTGTCGAGGGTGTTGGCGGGTTGGAAAAGAGGAAAAGAGGAAAAGAGGAAAAGGGAAAAGAAAAGCTCGAGTGCGAGACGGCGAGAAAAAAGTGGGGCGCTCGAGCGGAACATATTCTGAGAAAAACCACACATCTGATAATCTGTATGAGGCTAAGACCTTGGGGGATTTCTCACCCAACCAAAACAGCCGATTGAGCCAGTATGGGTGTTAAAAACTAGAATTCGCCCAAAAATTATTAAATATTGTGCGCTAGTAAATTTAATAAAAACTCATTTTATACTTAATTTTAAGCAATACTTGAGCAGCTTTATATGATTCTCTCATTTTTGTTCGATTTTTCTTATATGCTTGGGCAGTTATAGTGTGCCGCGTGACTCCACACTACAATCCCATCCAACGCTCGAGCCAAAAACATGCGGTTCAGCAATCCGTCTGTGATCTTGCGGTTGTTCGGCGTTATGTGCAACCTGTTGCTTTGATTGCTCAGCTCGAGGCTCCTACCCATCCCAAAGACCAACCCCTAAAACACATTTTAGTTCGTATCGTGTCCCTTGGTTTGAGTGGTTTACTCTTGAGCAGCCAAGCCAATGCGGTCAGTGATTCTACAAAAGTGCTTACTTCTACTTCACAACTCGCAAATACAAACATACTGCTTCCCCAAATAAGCACTGGTGAAACACTAGAACCTGACCAAGCAAGATTTTCCTTTGGGTTATCTACGGGTTCGGCTTCGGTATTTACACCCGAGCAACTCGAGCATTTGAGAGAGATCCAAGATCGCCAGCAAGAACGTAACACTAAAAAAGCTGAGCTATTTAAAAAATTAGCAACTATTATTTCGACACCCATATTACAAACATCACAATTACAAACATCACAAGATACTTCTGAATTAACTACAGAAAATCCTGCTAAAATTACCAGTGATATTCTCGATAAAACCCCTCCCGCACTGACCGACGAAACTCAAAACAATACAGATTTAAACACCAATACAGATTTGAATACCAGCTCGAGCGCACAGGACTTACGGAATCAGCAAAAGACTGAGCTGTTCAATAAACTCGAGCAACAGCTTAAAAGAACGGTTGTTCCTGTAACCCCTACCAAAACCCCCAGTATCAGCTCGAGCCAAGCCAATACAACAAACCAAAGCAAATTGAACAAAGTGGCTTACCGTTATGTCGGCTTGCGCTACCGTCTGGGGGGTACTGGAAAACGGGGCATCGACTGTTCGGCCTATACCAGAGCGGTGATGCTCCAGATGGGGGTCAGTCTGCCCCGCACCGCCCGCCAGCAGGCTCGAGTGGGCTACCGTGTTGCCAAGAGCAACTTGCAACCTGGCGACTTGGTGTTCTTTAATACCTTGGGGCGCGGGGTTTCGCATACGGGTTTGTATTTGGGTGATGGATTATTTGCCAATGCCAATTCCTACCGTGGGCGAGTTGTGGTGGAAAACCTGTATACCGCCTATTGGAATAAGCGGTTTGTTTCTGCTAGACGGGTTTTAGCCTAAAAAATTCCGTAAAAATTCCGAAAAATATAAAAGACAGTGGCTCGAGCGCAATCCTCCTCGAGCCACTGTCTTTCTGTTTTAACTCTGAGAAAATTCTGCCGTGAACCCTGCGCTCGAGTGGATGCTATACCCCAAAACTGCTCGAGTAAACCACCTGCTGTTTGGTACAACAGGGGGTTCACAGGTGAGGAAATGCGACCTATAATTCAACCTACAATTCAAAAGAACAAACGCCCGTTTGGATTTCTAAATGAAATTCACCACAACCCGCATAACCCACACACTCGAGCGAATTGTCCTGTGTGCTGGAAGGAGTTTTTATGACACCTCAAACCCTGAACCGTCCGAGCCGTACCCGCAACCTACCCAGCTATCTGGATGCTAAAAACATTGGCCCTTGGGAAATCTACCTCGAGCAAGTGGAGCGGGTCACGCCCTATTTGGGCAATCTGGCCTACTGGGTGGAAAGCCTCAAGCGCCCGCAGCGGATTCTGATTGTGGATTGTCCGATTCGCCTAGACGACGGTTCCATCGCGCATTTCGAGGGCTACCGCGTGCAACATAACCTCTCGAGGGGGCCAGGTAAAGGCGGAGTACGTTTCCACCAAGATGTGAATTTGTCGGAAGTGATGGCACTTTCGGCCTGGATGACCATCAAAAATGCGGCGGTCAATTTGCCTTATGGTGGGGCCAAAGGCGGAATTCGAGTCGATCCGCGCAATTTGTCGCTGGGTGAACTCGAGCGCCTGACCCGCCGCTACACCAGCGAAATTGGCTTGGTCATCGGCCCAGACAAAGATATTCCTGCGCCTGATGTCAACACCAACCCGCAGGTGATGGCTTGGATGATGGATACCTACTCGATGAACACCGGACGCACTGCCACAGGCGTGGTTACGGGAAAGCCCGTGAATTTGGGCGGCTCTTTGGGCCGTGCCGATGCCACAGGGCGCGGGGTTTTTGTGGCGACCCTCGAGGCGATGAAGCTGAAGGGCATTCCACTCGAGGGGGCAAGGGTAGCGGTGCAAGGTTTTGGTAATGTGGGCGGAGCTGCCGCCCGTATTTTCCATGACCACGGCGCAAAAATTGTAGCCATTCAAGATATCAGCGGTACCATTCATAGCGCAGCGGGGATCAATCCGCATGTGGCCCTAGAAAAGCTGCGCCAAACGGGAACGGTACTGGGCTTGCCCGATACCGAAGTTCTCGAGACTGTTGAACTCTGGAATGTGGACTGCGAGATTATGATTCCCGCTGCACTCGAGGGGCAAATCACCGCCGACAATGCCGACCAATTGCGCTGCAAAATCGTGGTGGAAGGCGCAAACGGCCCCACCACGCCCGCCGCCGACGACATTTTGCACGATAAAGGTATTTTGGTGATCCCTGATGTGCTAGCAAATGCAGGGGGAGTCACGGTTTCTTACTTTGAATGGGTACAGGATTTTTCCAGCTTTTTCTGGAGCGAAGACGAGATCAACGCCCGCCTAGACCGCATCATGCGCGAAGCCTTTCAGAGTATTTGGACGATTTCTCAACAGCATCAAGTTTCGCTGCGAACGGCTACTTTCATTGTGGCCTGTACTCGAGTGCTGGAGTCACATGCTTTGCGGGGCTTGTACCCCTAAAGAACAATCCCGCTCGAGAGGAATATTTTTCGCACAGCTTGGTATCACACCGCTTCAGACGCTAAAATAGTCCGACGTGCAAACACTCAAGCGATTTTTACTTTTCAACACCCTTTTTTGGGGCGCAAGTCTGGCTCAAAACGATGTGAATCCCCCCTCGAGTTCCGCTCCTGTCAAGCTGCGGGGTTTGTGGGTGGATGCTTTTGGGGCTGGATTTCGCACGCCACTCGAGGTGGATCAACTGATTCGGGATGCCCAAAGTATGGGAATCAACGCGCTTTTTGCCCAAGTGGTGCGGCGCGGAGATTGCTACTGCAATAAGGCATCAGTACCACGCACCAGCGACCCCGCCGTGACCAAGGGCTTCGATCCGCTCGAGGATTTGCTCACCAAGGCCCACCGTGCGGGCATTCAGGTTCATGCGTGGATGATTTCCACCTCGATTTATACCCAAAATCAACCGCCTTTGCAAAAAGATCATGTCTATAATCTGCACGGCCCCAACAGCCCTGATTCGTGGTTGATGTCTCGAGCCGACGGCGCACTCAAGGCGGGGCCAGATTATTTGCTTGATCCTGGAAATCCTGCGGCTGCCAACTATATTGCCGAAATGTACCGCAGTGTGGTGCAAAATTATGCGGTGGACGGCATCCAGTTTGACCGCATCCGTTACCCCGACCAAAATGTCCCCGAATTGATCCCCAGTTGGGGCTATAACCCTGTGGCAGTCCAGCGCTTTGTGGAGGAGCGCGGCGGCTCCGACAAG
>JANYFS010000257.1 GCA_025359705.1 Deinococcales bacterium
TCGGTGGTTTCGGGTTTGGGTTTTGGCGAGGTGCTTAAACTGGCCTTCACCGATGGCGCGGCCTACGGTAAACACCTCGAGGAAGCTGCCATTCCCATTTCGGCCTTTGGCGGTAGTTTTTTGATGCTGGTGTTTCTCAAATATCTGATGGACCCCGAAAAAGAAGTGCATTGGTTCGGCTGGCTCGAGGAAAAATTGGCGAAACTTGGCAAGTTGGACACCATCCAAGTCTTTTTTACAGGCACGCTTTTGCTCTTGATCACCCATTTTATGGTTCCTGAAGCCAAGCAATTTACCGCCTTGCTCTCGGGTATGGTGGGCATTTTGACCTACATTTTGGTGGACGGTCTGGGTGGTTTGTTCGACACCGAAAACCTAAGCATGGACGTAGCTAAAGCGGGCTTGGCAAGCTTTATCTACCTCGAGGTTTTGGACGCTTCGTTCTCGCTAGACGGGGTAATTGGCGCGTTTGCCATCACCAAAGAAGTGGTGGTGATTGCGGCGGGCCTGACCATTGGCGCAGCCTTTGTGCGCTCGCTGACCCTGATGCTGGTGCACCGTGGAACTCTGGCAGAATACCGTTACCTCGAACACGGCGCACACTACGGCATCGGCGCACTGGCGACCATCATGCTGCTGTCCATGAACCCCAGCATTCACATCCCTGAAATGGTTACGGGTCTGATTGGAGTCTTATTCATTGGGGCTTCCATTTTTAGTTCTTTCCAACATAATAAACGGGAAGCGCTCGAGGCGAAGTAGTTTTGTTTAGTAGTTCGTAGTTCGTTGTTCGTTATTCGTTAAAGATTAGTAACTCGAGGGCCGTTTAAAACTCAGATTTCTTCCAAGTGGGCGCAGCGTGCTGCGCCCCTACATTTTTTTATACCTCTTACCCTCGAGCCACATCTTTTTCTCGCCCTCCCGCCCTCTCGCCCTCTCGCCCTCTTACCCTCGAGCGCAGCGACCCCCTATGCTGTACAAATGGCTTTTGAACTGGGAAATATGGTGCTGTACAAAAATAAAACCGCACGGGTGTTGAGCGTGGCGGATAAGCTCGAGATTGAAATTTTGGGGGGCGGCAACGAGAAGGTGCGGCCCAAAGACATCATTTTTTTGCATCAGGGGCCGATTAAAGATTGGGGTGTTTTGCAAACTTCACCGATGCACCTGACCCACGGTACGGACGGCGAACTCGAGGAGATTTGGCAGATGCTCGAGGGGGAAAATACCGATGTAGCCTGGATTGCCGAAATGCTGTATGGCTCGAGCAGCCCCGCAGATGTTTACGCGGCGTGGCAAAAAATACAAAGTACCCCCTTTTTTAAGGGAATGCCAGACGCGCTCGAGCCACAGTCTCAGGAATCCATCGATAAAATTCGCAAGGCAGAGCAAGAAAAACAAGGCAGCGAGCAGCGCTGGTATGCCATGCTCGAGCGGTTGCGGAACAATACCTTTGCTCCAGAGGACAAAATTGCCCTGCTGGAAGTGGAAAATGTGGCCTTGGGCAAAAGTGACCGCAGCAAAATTTTGGGGAATCTGGGCAAAAGTGAAACCCCCGAGGTGGCCCACGCCACCCTGATGCGAATTGGTTTGTGGGACGAGCAGAAGAACCCCTATCCTAGCCGCACAGGGGCGATCCAAACCATCAGTACCCTCGAGCTGCCCGATTTTCCTGAAGAAGAGCGCTTGGATTTGACCCATTTGCAAGCATTTGCCATTGACGATGAAGGCTCGAGTGATCCCGACGATGCCATTTCCCTCGAGGCCATGATTGGTGGAACCTACAAACTTTGGGTACACGTTTCGGATGTGGCGGCGCTGGTTCCCGCCGATAGCGAACTGGATTTGGAGGCCCGTCGGCGCGGTTCCACGCTGTATTTGCCCGAAAGAATCATTCCCATGCTGCCCGAAGCCGCCGTGCAGCGCTTGGGTTTGGGCCTCGAGGCGGTGTCCAAGGCACTTTCTTTTGAAATCTTGCTGGAAAATGAAAAACCCAATGCCGAACTGCCCAAATGGGTTCCCGTGCAGGTGGATGTCCACCCCTCGAGCGTGCGTGTGACCCGTACCACCTACGCCGCAGTGAGCGAACGTTTGGGCGAAGAACCCTTCAAAACCCTGTATTGCATTGCCTTAAGCCTCGAGCGGGGGCGGGTTGCCGAGGGCGCGGTGCAACTGAAACTTCCCGAGGCCAAAATTAAGGTGGAAGATGGAATCGTCAAAATCAAAAGCATTGGCGAAGAACTGGCCCGCCCAATTGTGCAGGAATCGATGATGCTGGCAGGTTGGGCCGCCGCCCAATTTGCGGTGGACAACGAGATCACCATTCCTTTTGCCGCCCAAGAACTCAACGAAAGGTATCTCGATCCTAGCAGCAAAGACCGCAACAGCGCATCGATGGCGGTGCAATTTGCCAAGCGCAAAACCCTGGGGCGCACCCAGTGGAAGCCGCAACCTGCACGGCACGCGGGTTTGGGCCTCGAGCAGTATGCCCAAACCACTTCCCCAATGCGGCGCTATTTGGATCTGGTGGTGCATCAGCAGATCCGGGCGTTTTTGGCAAACCAAGAAGAACTGCCCATCCGTGAAGTGCTAACCCGCATGGGCGCAGCGGATTTGGCCTCGAGTGCGGTGCGTGAAGCCGAGCGCAAAAGTCTGAAGCACTGGACGCTGGTTTACCTGATGCAGCACCCCGACTGGCAAGGCGAAGGCGTAGTGGTGGACTCGAGGGGGACGTTTTGCACCCTGATCATTCCAGAGCTGGCCTTTGAAACCCAAATCGCAGGTTCCTACCCACTGGATCAGGTGTTACGCCTCGAGATTGCCAGCATCGATTTGGCCTCCCTCGAGATGCGGGCCAGGGTCTTAATTTAAA
>JANYFS010000269.1 GCA_025359705.1 Deinococcales bacterium
CAGAAACCCACACAAAATGGTGATGGGTATGGAAAGGCTCGAGGTGGAAGGAAGGGGTATAGAATTAGAAGAAGGCATATCGAGAAACCATTATCGATAACGTAGTATCAATAACGCAAGTCTCCAATTCACAATGTTTCCTAAAATCTCACAAAAATCTCTCTACTCGAGCTTTCCTTAAACCCAAAAAATCACATCTTGCACAGCCTATATATCTTGCACGGCCTACACAGGTGTGGGCCATTGTGGGTGAACTTGCCACACCTCGAGCGGTTGGGGTCTGGCGATGTGAAAACCTTGGGCGTAGTCGTAGCCCAAAGCGGTCAACCATTGCAGTTGGTCGGCGTGTTCCACGCCCTCGGCTAACACCTCGAGGCCCAAACCATGCCCCAACGCCAAAACCCCACGCAAAATCTCTTCATCGCCAATATTTTTGCCCACGCCTTCAACAAAACTGCGATCCATTTTGAGCAGTTCCACCGGCAAATGTTTGAGATACGCCATGCTGGAATAACCCATGCCAAAGTCGTCTAAGGCGCTTAAAACCCCCAAGCTTCGCAGCGCCTTGAGGTTGGCGGCGGCGCGTTCGCGGTTTTGCATCAGGGCGGTTTCGGTGATCTCGAGCCAAAGTTGGGCCGCAGGCAGATTAAACTCGAGCAGGGCCGCCGCAATCCAAGCCACCAACTGCGGGTCAGGCAGGGTTTTGCTGGACAGGTTGATCACCATGATCCCGCCCAAGGTTTTGGCATCTCGTACTGCACGGCGAATCACCCAATGGTCTAGGCTTTGGATCAAGCCCACTTCTTCGGCAAGCGGAATAAAAACCGCAGGGGGAATCCAACCCTTGGTAGGGTGCGCCCAGCGTGCCAACGCCTCGAGCTTGCAAAAACAGCCGCTTTTCAAATCCAAAATCGGTTGATAGTACAGCTCCAGACCATCTTGGGCAATTGCTTGGTGCAAATCCTCGATCAAGGAAAGCCGCTCGAGGTTGTAGGGGTTATCTTCGGCTTGATAAAACGCTACGGATTGCCCCGCACGTTTGGCTTGATACATCGCAACGTCGGCGGAGCGCAGCAGCTCTTCGAAGGATAAGCCATCACTTGGGTAATAGGCCACCCCCACACTGGCGGAAATCCGCAGCATTCGGCCCACCAAGTGAATCGGTTGCTCCACATGTTTCAGCAGCTCGAGCAGTTGTGTGGTCAGTTCGGCTTGACCCATCCCCTCGAGCATCAGTGCGAATTCGTCGCCGCCCAAACGGGCCACAATGGTATGCAGCGGGAAGTATTCGCGCAGCCGTTGGCTGGCAATTTTCAGCAATTCATCACCTACCGTATGCCCCAGCACATCATTGATTTCTTTAAATCCATTCAAATCCAAAAAACATAAAGCAGCCATACCTTTACCTCGCTCCTCGAGGCGGCCCAACAATAAATCCGCTTGGCGCAATAACATGCGGCGGTTAAACAAACCCGTCAGTGCATCATGATAGGCCATATACTCAATTTGATCTTCGTAAGCTTTGCGCTCGCTAAGATCGTGACCTACCGATAACAAAAGCTCTTCACCCGTTAGGGGATCGACCACCATAGCAGAAGCTACTTCTACCTCGAGCTGGCTGCCATCTGGACGCACATAGCGCTGCCTACTATACACTTTGGGGCGATATTTAGAATGCTGGGGCCATAAATGATAATCGGGTATCCCTAAATATTCGTTGAAGTCATGTCCTAAAGCGTCTGCGGCATGGGCCACTCCCAACATTTTGGCCCCCTTACTATTCAGATAGATCAATTTACCCGCACTATCACTCAGCGAAATCCCTTCGGGTAGCATCTCGAGCAAGGTTTGATAGCGGTTTTCCAAGTGTCTTTGCACTTGTTCGGCCCGTTTACGCTCAGAAATATCACGTACTGCACTGAGCAGCAAAATCTCGCCACTGCGTGGATCAACCATCTTACTCGAGCGAATCTCACTAAAGATTACCGCACCACCCAATTGCAACAATCTACGTTCTACAAAACTACTGGTGGCTTCTTGGGCAAGCACGTCAATTACACGGTTGAGTGCTGCTTGGTGATCATCGGGGTGCATTACTTCTAAAAAAGGTCGTCCAACTAATTGAGATTGATCTTGTAAACCCAAGATTAAAAGTAAGCTCGAGTTGGCATAGACTACATTTCCACTCGAGTTGATAATACTTACCCCATCAGGTATGGTTTCTACTAGGGCGCGGTAATAATTTTCACTTTGTTGTACCACTTTGTGAAGATTTTCTCGCTCAATCACCAAGCCTAACTGAATAGCAATTCCATTGATCAACGTAAAATCGCGCACATCTAAAGTATGGTCACTTTCTACATTTAAAATACAATAAAGTTCATTTTGAATATAAAGTGGAATACAAATTTCAGAACGGGTTTCTGTGCGTTCACCAATATAATCGGGATCTAAAGCCACATCAAAAATCATTTGAGGCTGCCCGGTACGAACCGTCCGACCCAGCACACCCGCGTTCATATCTAGCACCATTGGGAAATCCGACGCACCTACTTCGCACTGGCGGCACAATTTCCCCCGTTCGAGGGTATACAAACAGATCGAAGAATAACCAAAAACCTCCGTAACCGCCTGTACCACTTGCTTACACAACTCGGCGATTTCTAATTGTTTGGAAAGCAGTTGAGCAAAACGCAGCCAAAAGTTAGAC
>JANYFS010000320.1 GCA_025359705.1 Deinococcales bacterium
CGAGGGGATATAACAAACTCGAGATACCACATATTTCTCGAGATTACAAAAAAAGAAGTCAGGTAGGGGCGGGTTTCAAACCCGCCCAGTACGCAAAATCTTAAGCTAAAGATGGATGTACACACCTAAAATTCTGCATCTTGAGAAAAGTGTCGCAACGACTTTTAACAGGTGGAATATATGAGTAAGCCAAATGTATTGGTGGCAATGTCGGGCGGGGTAGACTCGAGCGTGACGGCGGCGCTGCTGAAAGAGCAAGGGTACGGGGTGATTGGCGCAATGATGCGCTTTTGGCCTGACGGCAAACGTACCGACACCTTCGATACCTGCTGTTCCCCCGATGCTGCATTCGAGGCGCGGCGGGTTGCCGATCAGGTGGGCGTGCCGTTTTATTTGCTGGATTACCGCGAAGAATTTGAACACAATATCATGCGGCCTTTTATTGAAGAATACCGTGCTGGGCGCACGCCTAACCCCTGTGTCAATTGCAATACCAAAGTCAAATTTGATGCCCTAGTCAAAAAAGCCAAAATGCTGGGCTGCGAATATGTGGCAACGGGCCACTATGTCAAACGGGTGGACACCGAGCAGGGCGTAGAATTTCACCGTGGTGACGACCCGCGCAAAGATCAAACCTACTTTTTGTGGGGAACGCCCAAAGATGCACTCAAGCATATTTTGTTTCCTGTAGGCGAAATGGAAAAACCCCACGTGCGCCAGCTTGCCGAAGATTACGGCCTGCTGACTGCCAAAAAACCCGAATCCCAAAATATTTGCTTTGTGCCTGGCACGGTGCGGGACTACCTTGCGGAGCATATCCCCGAGGTGAAGGGCTATATGGTGGACATCCACAGCGGCGAAGTGGTGGGCGAGCATATGGGAACCCAGTTTTATACCATTGGGCAGAAAAAAGGTTTGGGGCTGTACCGCTCCAACGAAGTCCGCTGGGTGGTTCACACCGACCCCGCCAGCCAGATTGTGTGGGTGGGCCAATATGCCGACTGCCACTGGGAAAACCTCACCGCCAGTGGTGCCAATTACCTGCTCGAGCGCTCCGAACTCCCGCACACCCTCGAGGTACAGGTGCGCTACCGCAGCGCGGGGGTTCCTGCCACAATCACCAGGGTAGACGACTTTAGTTTTGACATTCAATTTGCATCCCCCCAATTCGCCATTGCTCCAGGCCAAAGCGTAGTGCTATACAGTGGCTCGAGGTTGCTGGGGGGTGGGATTATTGAGGGGCGCGAATATACCTTGCCTGTGGTCAAATACCCCAAAGCCAAGAAAGTTAAAGCAAAACAAGAAGAAGTAGGCTCGAGCGTGGCAAAGGTTTAGAGTGGTTATTCGTTATTCGTTAAGGCAGGATCATAAATACGTTTTCCCAGACAGGCAAATTACTTTTTTGAGAAGGGCAATTTACCCGTTTATTACTCTAACAACTGCTTTAAATCTTTTCAGAATAATGAAACATAAAGAACGCTCGAGGGGTTAAATTCGCTCGAGCATTCTTATTTGGTTATTTGATTTTTCAATTACCTCGAGTAATTATCTACGCCCACCCGAACTTGGGTTGCTTCTGCGGCCCGCAGTGCTGGGGGGCTGGCCCCCATTTCCGCCGTTGTTGCGGTTGTCGGAACCTTGGCTGTTGCCGTGGCTCGAGCGCTCTGGCGCAATGGTGGATACCGCTCGAGACTGACCTTGTTGCCCTTGTCTGTTGCCTTGGCTGGATCTTTGACCCTGACTCGAGCCTTGGCTAGAACCCTGACCAGAACCTTGGCCCTGACCCTGGCTCGAGCTACCCGTTCCACCTTGTCCACCCTGCCCCGCAGCTTTGGCCTTGCTGCGGGCGCGGTCTGCGGATTTGCGTTCTTGGATGGCTTTGATGCGCTCTTTGAGCGGAACCTCGAGCTGGGCGGCGGGTTTGGCGCGGTAATCAAAGCTCTCGAGGAAGCTCTTGGGCAGCGATTTGCCCACGGCTTTTTCGATGTCTTTCAGATCGCCTTCTTCTGACGGCGAACAAAACGTAATGGCCTCGCCTGTTTGTTCGGCTCGAGCGGTGCGCCCCACACGGTGAATGTAGTCCTCTGGAACGTTGGGAACGTCAAAATTCACCACATGCCCCAGCGCCTCAATATCGATGCCCCTTGCGGCAATGTCGGTGGCGACCAAAATGCGGTACTTGCCCGATTTGAAACCCGCCAAAGCCTCGGTGCGGGCGCTTTGCGAACGGTTGCCGTGAATCCGCTCAGCGGAGATTCCCGCTTTGATCAAACGCTCTGCCACACGGTTGGCACGGTGCTTGGTGCGGGTAAATACGATGGCCTCCGCAATCATGCCTTGCTCGAGCAGCTCGAGCAGCAAACCTGTTTTCAGATCTTCCGAAACGGGGTAAATGCTTTGGGTGATCCCACTGGCAGGAGCCGCCTTGCGCTGCGCCCCCACCGAGACGGGGTTATGTAGCAATTCGGTACTGAGCGTGCCAATGGCAGCGGGCATGGTTGCCGAGAAAAACAGGGTTTGGCGGTTTTTGGGAATGTGACGCAATACGCGGCGGATGTCGGGCAAAAAGCCCATGTCCAACATGCGGTCTGCTTCGTCCAGTACCAAAATCTCGAGGTTTTGCATCGTGGCATAACTATGCTGAAAATGATCCAGTAAACGCCCAGGAGTCGCCACAATCAGCTCTACACCGGTGCGAAATGCCTTTTGCTGCGGGTTCATGCCCACGCCACCAAACACGCTGGCAACACGCAATTTGGTGTATTTCATCAAACCTGCGGCGCTTTCCTCGATCTGGGCCGCCAGCTCGCGGGTCGGTGCAATCACCAAGGCTCGAGTGGTACCCAGCGAGCGGGTCAGCAGGTGGGTCAGGATCGGCAGCAAAAAAGCGGCGGTTTTACCGCTCCCCGTTTGGGCGGTTCCCAACACATCGCGGCCCAGCAAAGCAGGGGGCAAGGCCATCGCTTGAATGGGGGTGGCTTTGGTATAACCCAAATCTTTGACTGCCCGCCGCAGCACTTCGGGAATGTTGAAGCTGTCAAAGAGGATTTCGGGGGTGGTATTGCTGGGGGTATTGCTGGGGGAAACAGGGGAAGAAATAGAAGTCATGGAGCGCCTTTTTGGTGCTGTCTGACCGAAAGACAGAAGTAAGAAAAGTGGGATTACCTTGGTATCGCGTGATCTTCACACCAGAACGATCAACGGTAGGGTTTGATCACCTATGCCAGTGCTAAATAGCGATGCCTAAGATTCAAACATAATAAAAATCGGTCTTTCAACCGTTGATGGCTACAGGATAGCGCATGTGAAGCTGATCACGCAAATGACAATACAACTTCTTCAACACCTCCCAACTTCAACTTAATTTCGCCCCCACCTCAAACTCCCCAATAAACACCGTGGAACCCTGCCCCTCGAGCCTGAGTGTGATCAGTTGTTCGTGTTGCTCCGCTCGAGCGAAAGCGGTGATCAGGCGCAGTTGCAAGGTGACTCCGCTCGAGAGCAGTTGGGAGGTGCTGCCGTAATAGTTGGCTTCCACGCGGTAAATGCCTGCGCTGGCACGGCGCAAAGTGAATTCTTCGGGGCCATAGCCTCGGCGGAAATCGGGCGAGAGTCGCCCGCCCGCTGCACCCAAGGGGTTGCCATAAAAGACTTTTTCCCCGTCTGGGCCTGTGACCCATAAGTCTAGGTCGGTGTCGTCGGCATCCCAACTGAGTACCACCCGCAAATCCAGCGGACAACTGGCCCGCAGCCGCGAATCGACCAACGAAGAGGTTAGCTGCGGAAAGCGGTCTAGCAAGGCGTTTAGCTCCGAAAGGGCGATCATTTCGATCTGGGGGAAGCGCTCGTCCCAGGGTTGCTTGACCACTTGGTAAAACTGATCCACCGCATCTTGGTAGCGCTCGAGGGCGGTGTAGGTCAGGCCCAAATCGCGGTAGCTTTGCGGTTCGTAGGGGGCTAGGCGCTCCACTTCGGCAAAGACCAGCACCGCCAAATCGGGACGGTGGTACTGCAAATAGCGGTAGCCCAAAATCCGCAGCAACCCCCGATGCTCGAGTTCCAGTTCGGCAATGTTGCCCAGCACCTGCAAAGCCAATTCCTCGAGGCCACGGTTCATCAGCACATCGGCAACATCAAAGAAAAAGGCGGGACTGGTCAGGAAATCGGGGCGCTCGTCCAGATAAATGCGGTAGAGATCCTCGGTTTGGGCCTGCTGCATCCGCTTGATATAGCCCGCTTCGGAAGACCACGCTTGAATGTGAATGCGCGAGGTGCTGCTCGAGGGCGGGGCAGGTTCGCTCGAGGGTGCGGGTGCTGGAGCGGCTTGATTCACAGCTATGCTGAAAAGCGCGGTGGGTGCCGATACCGTGGGTGCTTCCGAAGAATCCATATCGTAGAGAAAATCCGTGTCCTGCTCAACATCTATGATGTATTCCGTCTCAACCGTTCCAGGACTTTGGAAGTCGGCTGCCATCTCAGCGCTGGGCGGCCTTGCTTCGGCGGCATACTCAGGCAAAATGGGGTCGGGCAAATTGGGCGCACTCGAGCCGAAACCTTCGGGAGCCATGCCCCCCACCGCTCGAGCCTGCATTGTCGCGCTTGAGGGGGGTTCGGACATTTTGAGTTTGGCAGGAAGGCTGTGGTAATCGCGGTTCCACCAGGTCTTATATTGCTCGAGCATCTGCCAAACCCGCTCGAGCTGGTTTCTTTCGTTGATGTTTTGCCCAAAATGGATTTGCCCTGTGTGGGCATCTTTCAAATCGGGCGGCAAAGGAACCTGATAGCGCAGATAATCCTCCAAAGTCTCGAGGATCAGCAAAGAGGTTTGGGAGGTGGGAATGGCAAAATCCTTACCAATCCGCCGAATCTCCGCCACATTGAGATGTGCATCCCCCTCGAGGTCTTCCACATACCAATTGGCCCACAGACGGGAAATTTGGGCATTTTCGGGGGCGTTTTTGGGAATGCTCAGGGTCTGGTTTTTCCCCTCGAGCGCATAAAGCAAGGTGACATCTCCCTCGAGTGTGTCCGTTTTTGCCGCTACAAACCAATTAAAGCGGTCTTCGTGCAGTACCACTTGTTTGGCTCCCTCGGCCTGAAGCTGCTCGAGGCGGGGCTGGGCTTCTTGCAGCACTGCCAAGGCATGATCCCGCTCGAGTTCGGAAAGGGACACCGCACGGCCTCCACTGCGCTTAGACAAGCCTCGCAACCGCGCTGCATCGCTGCCCACGCTGGAAAAAATACAGAACAGCGGAACCTTCAGCCCCGTCACCCGATTTGGAGTGAGGGTGTCTAGGCCATCGCTGAATAGCAAACACAGGTCGCTCGAGGGCTGGGGTTCTTCGAGGGCGCTAAAGCTGCTACCACCATCGTAAATGATGTTTTGCAGCACCGAACGCAGTAGGGGCCAATTTCCCTCTTGGAGCACAAAAGTTTGGACGGGCGCGGCGGTTTGGCGCAGGCAAATCAAATGCACAGTCAGATCTGGGAAATGCTTGAAATACCCCTCGAGCAAACGGATTTCGCTGGCATGGTCGCGCTGGAGTCCCGAAAGTGAGCAATCCCAAAACAGGGTGATCTGCTGGGGGATGAGGGCTGGGACGGGGCTTTGGGGTTTGGGAATGCGGGCCAGTACAAAACCCAGATTGTTTTGGTGACAGTGCCACACCTCGGGCTGCTGCGGAACCTCGAGGCGCAGCTCGAGGACATGTTGGAGTTCGATATTTTGCGGATTGAACCGCAAACCGTGGCTCATCTGTAGGGTGGCATCCAGGCCGCGCACCTCCAAAATGGCTGCGCTGGAGAGGACTTGCAGCTCGAGATTTTTGACCAAACCCAAATGCAGCGGCAAACGGTAGCTGGATTGGGTTTTGCCGTCTATTTGGTGCATCTCGAGCTTTTCACTGATCTCGAGCCGAACTTTGCGGGTTCCGCGCCCAAACAGCGGATACACCCGCAAACGGTAATTATTGCCCCGTGTTTTGCTGAGCAAAGCGGGGTCTATTTGCGCCCGTGTGACATCCTCAAAAATCTGTGCCGCTCGAGGTTTTTCGATGGCTACCGCGTCCCGCCAGTGTCCATTGAAATCCAGAGCCAAACCCGTGACACTTTGCCCGTCCAAAAGTGGAATTTGCAATTGCCCCTCAAGGGTGCGGTAGTTGGGGTTATAAAAAGTAAATTCCAAAGTGGTATGGGCAAAACCGCCGTTCAGTTCGGCATAAACCCGCACATGACTCAGCTCGAGCGGCAGTTCTTGGGGTTGCAACTGCACCCGCATGATGGGGGCAAAGTTGGGTACAAAGTCCAAAGGACGCTCGAAGTTGGGTTGGAAAGTGGATGGCTCGAGATCCATAAAATTCCTCCAAAGTGCTACACCATGCTAGGTTTGGCTTCGCTCTTTAGGATAAATTTTTGCAAGCTAAGAGGTGTGGGAAAAGGGATAATGCTCGAGCAAAAGCAAAAATAAACCCCCCTCGAGTCATTTTTTGGGGGATTCTTTTTGCTCTTTCTCGCCCTCTCGCCCCCAGTCCCCACCCCCTCGAGCGTTGAGCGTTACGGCTAGGTTTTCCCTCGAGGCCACACTTGCCACCACGGAATAATGCGGCTTTTCAGTTTTTTCAACTCGTAACGGGTGCGTGATAGCTCGAGGCGCAGTTTGGCAATCTCTTGGTTTTTGCCATGAATCTCGTTGCTTTGGTTTTCCAGCAGGTGGGCCGCTGCTCGCACATCTTCGGGGTTGAGTTCGGGCTGCTGCAACACACTTTGCATCCACAACACATCGTCCCGAAAGGGTCTGCTTTGGGGCTTGGGTGGATCGGGCAGTTTGGTCGTGCGAACAGCGGGAACTTCGCCCGCCAGTACCCGACGCAGTGCCTCGTTGGGATCAGATTCTTCAAAGGCACAGGCCAATTCAATGTTGTTGAGGGCTTGACCAGGAATGCCCGTGAGCGCAAAGGGTTCGCCCCGCAATTCTTGCCACAAGATCAACCACAGTTTGACCTGAATCGGCCCCATGCTCAGACGCTGGCAGGCTTCCTCGAGGGTAAAAAGTCGCTCGGTGGCGTTCATTGGCTACCTCCACGCTTGGCTTTAGATTGCACTACCCATTTTTCCGCTTCCTCGAGGGGCAAATGATCGCCAATATCTTTGCCATAGTAAATCCGCTCGATGGTCAGATCGGGGCCGATCAAAAATTCGGAAGGTAAACGGGTGAGCTGTCCCTGCCCCACTTTTTCATTGGAAGTCTCGAGCTTTAAACCTTCTTTGCGCTCTTTGCTGGGGATCATTTTAACCATACCCCAAAGCGAGCGTTCACAACCATACAGATCGT
>JANYFS010000327.1 GCA_025359705.1 Deinococcales bacterium
GCGGTCTGCACTGCGCCCCCCGTCATAAATCAGGTTTTTACCCTCTGGCGAGGTGATCAAAATGGAATCGCCCTGTCCTACATCCAAAAAGCGCACTGTGACTGTGCCACCCCCGCTCGAGGCTGTACCTCCGCTCGAGGGTGGTTTTTCGGTGGTGTTTTGTTTGGGACAGCCCGTTAGCAAGGCAACCACGAGCAGAATCCAAAAAAATCTCGAGGGCTTCCGATTCCACTTCATACGCTGATGTCTCCCTCGAGGCTTTCGGTTCCACCGCTCAACTTTTCCAGCTTGGCAGAAACCCGCTCGAGGGCCACTTTTTTCGCCGCAGCATCCACCACAAACTCGAGCTGACCTGGGGCAATCACTTTCAAATGCAGCACGTCGCCTTCCTGGATTTTGGGCAACCACGCCAAAGGCAGATCCAAAAAAAGTTCGCCGTACTCGAGCCGTGCCAGATTCCCCTCGAGCGCGTCTACGGTCAAAACTGTTGTCAAAACTACTGGGGTTTCAGACATGTTTAATTGGCCTTGGCAACGGTAGATCCCCAACCAATCACCGTAACTTGGCTGCCCACGTTATAGAGGCTCGAGGCCGCAGTGGGTAAAGAAACCGTGGGAATGGTAGTGATTTCATTGCTTAGCTCGAGCAGGGCAATATCATTTTCCGTAGTGTCCGAATTATAGTTTTCGTGAACAATCACCCTCCTGACTGCCGCTCGAGTGCCACCCGAAGATAGATCTTGGGTTCCGAGCAACACCCAAACTGAATTTACATTTGCAATATCCACTGCACAGTGGGCCGCTGTCATGACCCATTTGGTTCCGATCAAGCTTGCACCACAAAATTGTGCATCATAGTTGTTGGTATAGCCTCTAGCTAATAATCCAACCATAAAAGGATATGAACCCGCTGCGGCAACATTCCCACCCACAATTCGAGTTGTCTTAGTGGTTACGAGTGTTCCTGTTTTACCTAAAATCCAATTGAGATATTGATCGGTACGGGTATATACTCCTGGGTATTTATCGTTGGCGCAGCCAATCCCAAAGCTGACAATGCCCAGTTGTACCCAGCTCGAGCCACTTTTCCCAAGTAGTGGCCCACCGCTATCCCCTTGGCATGAATCTTTTTGCGGAGCAGTTGCACACAACATGCCATTTGTAATTCCACCTTGATAAGCAGTATTACATTGGCTGTTACTTACAATACTCAGATCTACTTGGCGAAGTTTATAGAGATCATTTCCTCCTATTATTATAGGAGGATCAACAACGGGAGGAGTATCGATGGTGCTGGTATAGTAAATTTTTGAACTTTTAACCGATGCCGATTCTTGGTCAAATACTTTGGCGTAAAAACCAATTGCTCCATTTCCCGATGACACCATATAGGTATATGTAAAATTATTTTGAGTATCAGCGGTAATAATATTATCTGGAAGACCAACTCCTTTCGGCAGAAAATGTAATTCAACTTTAGAAATCCCTGCACCACCTGTTGCGGATAGGTTGAAAGTAATGGTTGTGGGTTTATCAATCACACTCGAAGCGGGTAAAGAACTCGAGAGGAAGGCTTTTAAAGGTTCTGGTGGAGCGACAGGTGCAGTGTTGCAGGCGGACAGCAAGCCTAAACCCAGAGCAATCGGCAAGGTGTTTTTAATCAAGGGTTTCAACATAATTTACCTCGAGGGGTGGGGGACATGGCTCTATTTTACGGGTATTGCACCCTCGTTTTCATGAAATAGAAACAGCTTTCTCACACAAAACCAAATATTTTCCCCTCGAGCCAATCCTCATTCCCAAACCCTACAATTCGCGCACCGAGACGCTGTAGGCGATTCGCCTCGAGCGGTTTTTGGGCAAATCCAAATCCCATAGCGGCATCAGCACACTGGATTGGTAACTGGGGACGGGTTCGCCACCGGGTGCGTTGGGGACGTAGGTTTTGACTGGGTGATACCACAGCAGCGCCTCGCGGCCCTCGAATTGGAAATCCACCCCAATCCCCGACCATTCGTCCACAATGCTGGCTTGCGACACCTCGCGGTGTTCGGCGGTGGAACCCAAATTGCCCGCTTTGCGCCCGCTGACCATGTAATAGCGGTCTGGGGCATCGGCAGCAAGTAAGGCAAAATTCCACTCGGTACCAAAACGGGTGATGATGTCCCAGTCGCCGTGGTTGGTGATTTTGTACTCAATCTCGAGTTTGTTTTCTTTGGGCAGAATCCGCACGCTTTTTTTCAGCTCCACAGGGACAGGAACCCCCGCTGGGCCGCGCACCATGCCCATCCGTCGCAGGGTTACGCGGTTGCGGTACTTGCCTGCCTCAAAGTCGCCCTCCACAAAGTCGCCTAGCTCGAGGTAATTCCCGCTTTCAAACTCGCCCAAGCTCAGTTCGCCGCCCAAAAAGTGGTCGATCAGGCTGCGGCGCAAATAGCGGTCATACAGGTAGGTGGTTTTGCCCTCGTGGTAGGGTTCGGGGCGGCGGGCAAAGCTGTCGGTCAGGTTCACCGCTTTGGGCCTGAAATCCCATTCCACCAGCATTCCCCCACTGCGCGGGCGGAAATACAGATTCATGGTGTGGCTTTCGGCGATCACTTCATCCACTCCGTCCGCGTCGATGTCGTTGTAATTGATCTCGAGCCAAGAGTATTTGCGCGGCTCGATGCCGTTTTCGGCCTCGATCAAATTGCGGTAGACCTCGAAACGCAAAAAATTGTGATAGGCTCCGCCAAAATTGCTGTGCCAATAGGCATCGTTGGTCTGGGCTTTCCACAAATGCACAAAAGCGGAATGCGGCGCACGGGGGGTGCTGTGCAGTTTGTTGGAGACGTAGGCCATGCGTTTTTGCATGGCAGCCACCTCGGGGTAACGCACCAGATAATTGCGCCAAAAACCCCCGCCCACAATGCGCCTGCGCCCGCCCAGCTCGCGCTGGTGACGGGTGGGCATACTCCACTCGCCCATCTCGGCGTAGGCGCTCGAGGGGACGTAGGCGTGGCCCCGTGGCGGGAATTGCTTGCGGTACTGATCCAAAGTGACCAGTTTTAGCCAGGCTTTTTGGGCCAAAAGTGCGGTGAATAACCGCTCGAGCCAGCCTTCTTCATAACAATGTTGGTGTGAATCTTGCCAAAAGCCAAATTTTTCGCCGTCTTCGCCCAAAATCAGCAATTGGCTTTCCCATTCGCTACTGCGGGCTTGTAGTTCGGCAATCAAGCGCTCGGGAGGCTGGAAAGGAAGCAAGGGTTTCAGTCGGGTGTTCATCGGGTAAATCTCGATGACTTTGCCGTCTTCTTCGGTCAGAAAACCTTTATTCAATTCGGAACGATCAAACCCCGCCCATTCAAACTGGGTATCGTCTAGCAGGGTATATTTGACCCCAGCACTTTGCAAAATCGCAGGAAAATGCGGCTCCCAAACCCGTTCGGCAAGCCACATCCCGTTGGGTCGTGTACCAAAATGCTTTTCCATAACTTCGGATTGATACCGAATTTGGCCCAAGCGGTCTTTTTCGGGAATGGCACTGAGAATGGGTTCATACATGGCCCCACCCAAGAGTTCAACTTGGTTGCGTTTGGCAAGTGCCAGCAATCTTTTGAGAAAATCGGGGTGTTTCTGAGCAAAAAAGTCCAGCAAAGCCCCCGAATAATGCAAGGTCAAGCGAACCTCTGGAAAGCGCTCGAGCGTGAGAATAAAGGGCAGATATGCCTGCTGGTACGCTTGCTCAAACATCTCGGGCATGTTCCCGCAAGGCTGATGGTTATGAATTACAAAGGCGAATTGAAGTTGTTTCAAGCGGAACTCCCCATGTCCTACAAGACTTAAATTACAAAACTCAGATTTACAGAACATGCTGTAAGTTTTTTACTACTGAAAATATTATTGAACGCAATCGCGATGCTGTCAAATCTTAGGGTGACAAGTCAAAAAATCGCCTTGCAATTTCAAATAGATTTACCAAAATGTATCCTTCACTTTATCCGCCAGCAGTTTTTTTGAGGATGCTTAATTATGCTTAAATATAAAAAACCTATCAAATTCAGCCTGAAATCAGAATTTCTCTAGCGGGTGCCATGGGTATCCCGCTTGGGTTAAGGGAATCTACACAAAAAGAAGTAAAAAACTCCAGACTCGCGCTTTTTTTAGCGCTTCGGAAACTTCGCTCGAGCGGGTCGCGTATACTGAGCTTGAAGCGCTTATGGCCTTAATCTGTCCTTTTTGTGGAACCACCAACGACGATACCGCCACGGTTTGTAAAGTGTGCGGGGGCATTCTCTCCTCAAATTCGCTTTATTTGCGCCAAGGCCACAAGCTGGGGCGGTATGAATTGGGTAAAGTTTTAGGGCAGGGCGGTTTTGGCATCACCTACGCCGCTCGAGATACTTTTTTGACCCGTGGGGTCGCCATCAAAGAATTTTTCCCCGAAGGTTCGCACCGTATTGGGGATAAAGTTATTTCGCCACGCAATCTGGATTTTGCCCTCGAGCGGGGTAAGTTCCTCGAGGAAGCCCGTTTGCTGGCCCAGTTCGACCACCCAGGAATTGTGCGGGTCTGGGACGCATTCGAGGCCCACGATACCGCGTACCTAGTGATGGAATTTTTGCGCGGCGAAACCTTGGGCAAACGTATGGAACGCCCCATCACTCCACTCGAGGTGACCACCATTGCCATCCAGATTTCTGAGGCGCTCGAGGCGGTACACCGTGAGGGTTTGCTGCACCGCGACATCAAGCCAGACAATATTTTCTTGATTAATGAAGTAGCTGGAACGGTGACAAATGCCACAGCAAATGCAACCAGAGCAGTATTGATCGACTTTGGTAGCGCTCGTGGCTTTGCCCAAGGCCAAGCCAGCACCCACACTCGCTTGGTGACACCTGGTTACGCTCCACCCGAGCAATACGCCAGCCAAGCCAAATTTGGCCCCTACACCGATTTGTACGCACTGGGTGCGACTTTGTATCACGCATTGTCTGGCAAAATGCCGCCTGCCGCTACAGACCGTCTTTTGGGAACCACTCTCGAGCCGCTGCCCAGAAGCGTGCCTGCCAACCTGCGAGATTTTGTAGAGCGCTGTTTGGCCCTCGAGGTGGCAAAACGTCCGCAAGATGTGCGCGAAGTGCTGGGGTTGCTGCGGGGAGACCGCGTGGCGGTTCCTGTGATGACCACTTCCTCGAGTGTACCCGCTCACAATCCTTCACAAAATAACCCACCCCAAAATAACCCTGTACACCACAATGCTGGCCCCTCGAGCGCCCCAAAACCCACTCCCAGTCCAGCCAACTCGGGTCCTGCACACCCGCCCAGCGCTTTGATTTCTCCACCAGGCGAAAACTTATTCAAGGCCATTCAATTCGCCCCAGAAGGCTCCACCTTGCGGCTCGCCGCTGGTAAATTTGCGCTGCCCCGTTCCCTCGAGCTAAAAAAGGGTCTGACCCTGATTGGCATGGGCCGCGACCAAACCCGCATCACCGGAACCGACGAAGGCTATTTGATCTACTCGAGCGCTGGAACTTTGCGCCTGTATGGGTTAAGCCTCGAGCATGTCAGCCGCAAACCTGCCGATGTGCTGGTCTCGAGCAGTCGCCTCGAGCTGGACGATTGTGCTATTCGTGGCGGCCTGTCCGACCCTTCGGGCGATGGAGGCAACGGGATTGTGCTGCTGGGTGGCGCAGATGCCACCATCAAAAACTGTATTTCCGAACAAAACGGCTCGAGCGGGATTTTTTTATCCGACAATGCACGGGCTTTCCTCGAGGGGAACCAATTGGTCTACAACAAAAGCTGTGGGGTGGCTTTTTTTGGACAATCCAGTGGAACCGCCCGCCGCAACACCTTGGCCTACAACGACTTACACGGCGCAGTCGTCACCGACGATGCCCAACCCATCCTCGAGGAGAACACCTTCGAGCGCAACAAAGAATGCGGCGTGGCCTTTCTGGGTCGCTCGAGGGGTCGCGCCTTCGACAACACCGTTACAGGGAACGCTTTACACCCCATCTTCGTATCCAAAGAGAGCCGCCCCAGTTTGCAGGGGAACTCGGGGCATGTGGTTAGGAAGTAGTGCGTTTTCCGTTTGGTGATTCGTTTTTTGTTATTCGTTTTTCGTAAATGATGCAAAGCTCGAGCCAAAAATCTTTTTCTTACTTTCTTACCCTCTTACCCTCGAGTCCCACCCCCTCAATCCAAATACCCGCAGCAAAAAAAGGAGTCCCCAACATGCTCAACGCCACCCTCAAACCCCACCGTGAATTCCTGCTGGCCCAGCAAAATGGTCAAAAACTCTTTTTAGCCCTGACCTTGCGCCCCAATGCCGAAGCCGCTGGCTCGAGGCCGAACCTCAACATCGTTTTTGTGGTGGATACCTCGGGCAGTATGCGTGAAGTGGTCACGCAGCCCACCGAAGTCACCGACGAAAAAGTGCGGGTGGATGGGCAGGATTACAATGTGGTTAAGGGGGCCAAGTCCAAAATGGATTTGGTGATCGAGTCGATGCGCTCGGTGATTTCCTCGGACTTACTGCTGCCCGAAGACCGCCTGGCCTTGGTCAAATTTGATGACAATGCCGAAGTGTTGGTTCCCTTTACCAGCAGCACCGAACGCGCCCGTTTGCTCTCGGCAGCCGAGCGCCTGACCCACTATTCGGGCGGAACCATGATGGGCGCGGGGCTGAAACAGGGCGCACGTTTGCTCGAGGCGGAAATCGGCAGCCGCCGTTTGGTGGTGCTGACCGATGGTGAAACCTTCGACGAAGCAGTGGTTAAAGAGCAGATTCAAAAACTGGCAGACGCTCGAGTGCCAATTAGCGTGGTGGGAGTGGGCGACTTTAAATACGACCTGCTGCTCGAGGCTGCCGATAAAACCCAAGGCCAACTTTTTGATGTCAAGGCCGACAACGAAAACCCCAAACCCCCCGCCATTCGCGCCACCGATTTGCCCAAAGCCCTGTTGGGCGATTTGAAAAAGGCATC
>JANYFS010000355.1 GCA_025359705.1 Deinococcales bacterium
GGCATTTGCAAAAAATTGGCGCACCTACCCTGTGGAATCTGGGCTTTAAAGGTCAGGGCATCCGTATTGGAACCCTAGATACCGGCATCGACCCCAACCACCCCGAATTGGTGGGTAAAATTGCCGCCTTTGCCGAATTTGATGACCAAGGTGCTAGGGTGAGCAGTGCGCCCCACGACTCGGGCAACCACGGAACGCACACCGCAGGCTTACTGGTGGGCAAAACCGTAGGGGTGGCCCCCGATGCCAAATTGCTGAGTGCTTTGGTCTTGCCGCCCAGTGGGGGAACCTTTGCCCAAGTGATCGCGGGAATGCAGTGGGTTATCGATCCAGACGGCAACCCCGCCACCAACGACGGGGCCAATGTGGTTTCCCTATCGATTGGTTTGCCCGGGCTGTACAACGAATTCATTCAACCCACTCAAAATCTGCTCAAAGCGGGGATCATCCCCGTGTACGCCGCTGGAAACTTTGGCCCTGGCGCGGGAACGGTGGGTTCACCTGGGGGCATCCCCGAGGCTTTAAGTGTGGGCGCAACCACCCAGAGCGACGCAGTAGCCCCCTACTCGAGCCGTGGCCCCGTAGTTTGGGCCGCGCCTTACAGCAACAGCTTCAACAAGCCCGATCTGGTGGCTCCAGGGGATATTGTCACCTCGAGCTTTCCTGGAGGCGCATATGCCGCCCTTTCAGGGACTTCGCAGGCCACCCCGATTGTGGCGGGGGCCATTGCGGTTTTGATGTCCGCCAAACCTGGTTTAACCTTCGACCAAGCCAAAGCCGCCCTGTTCTCGAGCGCCACTAAATTGGGCGGCGGGGTCAACTCGAGCAGTGGTCAGGGTCTGATCAATTTGCCCGCTGCTGCGGCGGCCTTGGGAATCAATGTCAGCCCTACCCCAACTCCTACACCCACGCCCACCCCAACTCCCCCTCCCACTGGAGCTGTTCGCAAGCTCAGTGTGCTTTTGGTTCTCAATGACGACGGCATCGACCCCAACTTGGTCAGCTATTACCGCGACCCAGTGAAACAAAACGCCTCGAGCGCCTTTTTGTGGAACGTTTCCAAGCAGGGGCCAGTCCCCCTCGCTGAACTGAAAAAGTACCAAGTGGCTTTTTGGATTGCTGGGGAAAACTACCAAAACACCCTGACTGCACGAGATCAGCAGGTGTTGGGGCAGTATCTGGACGGCGGCGGCTATCTGTTGGTCAGTGGTCAAGATATTGGCTATGAAATCGGCTCGAGCGCCTTTTATAGCACCTACCTGAAAACCAAATTTGTGGGCGATAGCTCGGGAACCGACAAAATCGACGGCAACGCCCCCACCGATGGCAACTATGTCTTGAATGCGGCTGGCGGGGCCAAAAACCAGTATTACCCCGATGTGTTGGCTCCAATAAATGGCTCGAGTATTGGGGCCACTTGGAACGGGGTAGGAACCAAAGCGGGCATGTTGCAACCCCAATCAGTGCAAAGCGGCGGCGACAAGGGTGCGGGCAGCCTGAAAATCCAAGCCCAATCCGCAGGTGAACCCGCAGGCGCGATGATCCTCAACGATGCGGGCAAGTACCGCACTGCCAATTTAGGTTTCGGCCTCGAGGCGTTGGGTGCTGCCGAGCGCTCGAGCTTGGTCAAGAAGTTGCTCGAGTGGTTTGGACGGTAGCGCTGTAGCGCTTTGCGCTGTCTTGACCTTAAAGCAGCACCTGTCTTGGCCCAACTGCGCCACCTGTCTTGACCTTAAAGCAGCACCTGACGGGCTTGGTCGCTCACGGGGCGGGCCGCTGGCGGGCTTGGTCGCTCGAGAGGGCGCGAAGGCGTGAGAGCAAGAGGGCGTGAGAGCAAGAGGGCAAGAGGGCGGGAAGAGATTATGCGAGGGGTGGTTATCTTTGGCGTGCTTACCCCCCTCGAGCCACCAAATCCTTTACGAAAAACGAATAACGAACCACCCAACGAAAAACGGAAAACACATAACGCCCCATCCATAAAACGCTAGACTAGAACGGTGAAAGTCGTCCAATACCTACAGGTCATCGCACTGTTTGCACTTCTTGCCTACAGCGTGCTGATCGGCCTCGAGAATCCGCGTCCGCTCAAGTTACCTCTTTGGGACGGAGACGCGCTCGAGGTTCCTTCGTTTTATTTGGTGGGGGGCGCTTTGGTGTTGGGTGCGGCGTATGCAGCGTTATTGTTCTTGCCCCATCTGATCCGCCGTGCTTTTGTGGCGCGGCGTGAGCGCAGCAGGCGCAAAGAACTCGAGGGGAAACTCAAGGGCGCGGTGGAAGCCAAACTTGCTATCCCCGCAAATCCCACCTCGAGCGTGGTAACTCCAACACCAAATCCAACACCCCCACCCCAATTGCAAAAGAGAGACCCTTGACCCTGATCACCCACACCCTTCCCGCCCAAAGCACCCGCTGGCTGCTGTCCATGCCCGCGCCCCGCGCCAAACTGCTCGAGCTAAGCAAATCTTTGGGCATCTCCCCACTGATGGCGGCGGTGCTTGCCAGTCGGGGCTTAGACCCGATTGCCCTCGAGCATCCTTTGGAACTCACACCCAACCCCGCGCTACTCGAGGCGGCCCGCCGCATTGTTAAAGCAATTCAGGCCAAAAAACGCATCCGCATTCACGGCGACTACGATGCCGACGGCATCACCGCCTCGAGCCTGCTGATGCTGGGTTTGCGCGATCTGGGAGCGCAGGTTCATGCTTTTATCCCCCGCCGTTTGTACGAGGGTTACGGCATTCACCCCGATAAAGTCGCCGAGCATATCGAAAGCTGCGACCTGATGATCACGGTGGACTGCGGGGTCAGCAACCTCGAGGAAGTGGAGGCCATCACCCAAGGCGGCACCGAAGTGATCATCACCGATCACCACAGCCCAGGACACGAAATCCCCAATTGTTTGGTGGTTCACCCCGCCCTGACCCCCAACTATGACCACGATGTCCACAACCTGACGGGTGCGGGGGTGGCTTACCATCTACTGTGGGCGGTTCGCCTCGAGCTGGGAATGCCTGCGCCGCTCGAGTACGCCGATCTTGCCGCCATTGGTATTGTGGCGGATGTGGCCCCACTCATTGGCGAAAACCGCGCCTTGGTAGTGGCGGGCTTGGAAGCCATGCAAGACAGCCATAACGTCGGATTGCGGGCTTTAATTCGAGAATTGCAACTCACTCGAGCGCCCACCGCCACCGACATCGCCTTTTTGATTGCCCCAAGGATCAACGCGGCAGGTCGCTTAGGTGAAGCCGACACGGTACTCGAGTTTCTGACCACTCAAAGCGAACACCAAGCCCAATCTTTGGCGCTGTATATGGACATGCGAAACAAGGATCGGCGGGTGATCCAAGACCAAATGCTGCTCGAGGCGCTCGAGATTGTCGATCCGAGCGACCCCGCCATCGTGATCACCAAAGAAGGCTGGCACGCGGGAATTATGGGCATTGTGGCAGCCAAACTGCTCGAGACGTATTACAAACCGGTTTTTATCATCGCCCAAGGCAAGGGTTCGGTGCGCTCCACCCCAGGTATCAGCGCGGTGGAAGGGCTGCGCCAAAGCGCCCATTTGCTCAAACGCTACGGCGGACACACGGGGGCGGCGGGTTTTTCGATCTACGACCAGAATATTCCCGCCCTGCGCGATGAACTGCATCAGTACGCCAGAGGCTTTCCCGTTCCCGTTCCCACCGTACAACTGGACGCACCGCTGCCCCAAGGCGCGATCACCCGCAGTTTCCTCGAGGAGATCAGCCAGCTCGAGCCATATGGTCAAGGCATCCGCGCCCCGCTGTGGTGGGTTTCGGGTTTGCTAAATATGGGTACTCAGATGGGCAAAACCAAGCAGCACTACCAATTCGATTTGGCTGGAATGCGTGGAAAAAAATGGTCCTTTCGTGGCCCCTCCAGCGGTCAGGCAGTACAAGCCGCGGTGCGTCTGGGCCTCAATGAGTACAAAGGCAAAGTCTCGCTCGAGTATGAGGCCGAAAATCTAGCCACCGCCGTGCGGATCGAACTGGGGGGCTGTGATGCTCAGAATCTGCCCACTACCCACCTGCCCAATCTCCGCCGCCTGGAACCCAAAACCGCCCTAGCCTTGCTCGAGGGTGGACAGTGGGCTGCCTACGCCACAGGGGAAGGCCGCACCTTCCTCGAGCAGCGTTTCCCCAAGGTGGTTTTGTTGAGTCCAGATCCCGAACAAAATCAAGATGTTCAAAAAATCATCCTGATGGCCCTGCCCCCTGCTGCCAGCCTAAAGTATTGGCTAAGTGGTTGCGAAGTGGCTTTTTCGTGGGGCGAAAAAACCCTACTCGAGCTGGAAAGCGCCTACCACCACACCCTCGAGGGACTGAAAACCCGCCGCCATGACCCTATTTTTGAAACCATTTTGCAAGAAATCGGTATCGAGTCCAGCTTTCAATTGCACGGCCCCAACCTATGGAAAAGCCAAACCCTGCGCCTCGAGGCCACCGAAGCCTTCCTCAAGCATCAATGGGCGCAGCTCTACCGCCATCTGGGAATTGAAGATTTCTCTCGAGCAGTGCGGGTTTTGGCAGCGGAGTAAGATCTCTTTTAGATGTTTAATAAAAATACTTAATAAACATGGTTTAATAAATAGGGTTTAATAAACATGGTTAATAAAAATGACTAACAAACAAAACATGACCCCCCTCGAGCCAGTAGCCTCAAGCCCGCCCCCTTCTTTTCCCTCGAGTGAAGCTATTCACCGCACCATGCGCTTTTCCACCCTCGAGGGGAGCGTAACCCAAATTTTTATCAACTGGACCACCGGAAGCGTGCTCACTGGGATGATGCTGCACTATGGGGCCAGCACCTTCGAGCTGGCGATGGTGGCAAGTGTACCCCTGCTGGCCCAATCGATTAGCCCTTTTGCAGCGTATATGGCAGGGCTTTTTGGGCGACGCAAGCGCCTGATGATTGTGTTTGCGCTGATTGGGCGGGGTTGCTGGATTCTGGCGGCATTTTTGCCGTGGTTGCCCATTCCAGATGCGGTTAAGCCGCTGTTTTTGGTGCTTTTGGTGGCCTTCTCGAGCGTGTTTCAGGCCGCCTGTGGAACCTTGTGGGCCGCCCTCATGGGCGATTTGGTGCCAGGTGAAGAGCGGGGCAGCTACTTTGGTTTTCGGGCAGGTTTATCAGGAGTGATCGGGATGTTGGGCAATATGGCGGCTGGAGTTATGTTGGACAAGCTCGAGGCTCCGCTCAATTTTCAGATGGTGCTGTTTATATCGGTACTGTTGGCCTTGATTGGGATTGCGCTCTACAGTACCCATGTCGAGCCACCGCCACCGCCCCGCCAGAAGATCACCGAAACCCTGCTCGAGCCGTGGCAAGATAACAACTTCAGACGGTTGCTGCACTTTGCAATGTATTGGCAAGCCTCGGTGTTGTTGGCTGCTCCCTTCGTGTTCACTTATTTTATCCGCGAACTCAAGCTCAGCTTTACCCAAATTGCCATCTGGACTGTAGTAGGCGCAAGCTGTGCCTTATTTACCAATGCCTTGTGGGGCAAAGTTGCCGATAAAGTGGGCAACAAAGCCGTGGTACAAATTGGCACTTTTTTGGCAGGATCTTTGATGCCAAGCTGTTGGATTTTGGCTGGGCTAACGGGGAATATCAATTATGTGTGGCTGAGTGCGGTTTTTGACGCACTGGCTTGGGGTGCGGTTAACCCTGCTTTGTTCAATTTGGCGGTGGTTAGTGCCAAAAAAGAGAGCCGCCTGAGTTTTATTGCGGCCTTTGGTTTGGCAACCGGAATTGCAGGTTTTGTGGGCGGTCTGGCCTCTGGCCCCCTCCTCGAGCTATTTCGGGGTTGGTTTAGGGGAGGCACTGCTTGGACGGGATACCACACCCTATTTGCGGTTTCGGGAGCTTTGCGAATGTTGGCTTGGCTTTTGGTGCGCCCCATCCAAGAAACCCACGCTTGGAGAGCGCGGGATGTCTTGCGCGAAATTCGGCGCTGGCGCAATGGCGGTTTTCCGTGGCACAACTGAAACTTGGCTTGGATGACTGGATGGGCAGCAGAAGGGTAACTCGAACCTGTTTTTAATCGTGGTCTGTATCTTGAGCAAAGACTTCAGCTTGTTTGATGATCTCTTGGCTGGCCTGTTCTTGCTTGTCGGGTGGATAGCCATATTTGCGGAGTACCCGCTTGACCAATATTCGCAGCCTAGCTTGAGCTTGCTCGCGCAAATGCCAATCGATGGTGGAATTGCGACGCACAATGTCTGCGATTTCTTTGGCAATGTCTCGCAAAATGGCATCACCCATAATTTTTACCGCGCTGTCGTTGACTTCTAGCGCGTCATAAAAAGCAATTTCAGCTTCGGTGAGATTGAGCGCGTCCCCTCGAGCCTGAGCTTCACGCATTTGACGGGCCAAATCGAGCATTTCCTCGATCACTTGGGCGGTTTCGATGCTGCGGTTTTGGTAGCGCCCAATGGCGGCCTCGAGCTTTTCACTGAAGGCTCGAGCCTGGGTGATATTTTTGCGGCTGCGGGTGCGAATTTCTTCATTGAGCAGTTTTTCCAAAAGTTCCACTGCCAAGTTTTTCTGTGGCATTTTGCCAACATCCTCCAGAAAGGCAGATCGG
>JANYFS010000377.1 GCA_025359705.1 Deinococcales bacterium
GTTGTCCATTGCGCTGGGCAAACGGAACCCATAATCCACGAGGGTTTGCTTCCTCGAGCGGTCGCCGCTGGACATCCCGCCAATTTGCGGCACCGAGACATGGGATTCGTCGATGAAGGTGATGAAGTTGGAGGGGAAGAAGTCCAGTAAAGTGTACGGGGTGTCGCCGGTATTGCGCCCGTCCAAATGCCTCGAGTAGTTCTCGATCCCCGAGCAGTAACCCAAAACCTTCATCATCTCGAGGTCGTAGAGGGTGCGCTCTTTGAGCCGCTGGGCCTCGAGCAATTTTCCGACGCTGCCAAAGTATTCCAAACGCTGCTCGAGTTCGGCCTCGATGCTGATGATGCCCCGCTCCACGCTTTCGGCGGTAGAAACATAGTGCTTGGCAGGGTAGACCACCGCGCTGGGCATTTCCACTGCGGCGGTTCCCGTCACATGGTCATAGACCACAATCCGCTCGAGGTCATCGCCCCACAGCTCGAGGCGCATAGGGCGTTCGTCGTAGGCGGCCCAAATCTCAATCACATCCCCCTTAACCCGAAAACGGCCCGCCGCAATTTCCACATCGTTGCGCTCATATTGCAGCTCGATCAGGCGGTCAATGATCCCGTCTCGCCCAATGCTGGGGCCAAGTTTGAGGATCAGATTCATGGTGGCGTATTCTTCGGGGCTGCCCAAACCATAAATCGCCGAAACCGAGGCCACCACAATGGTATCGGGGCGGGTCAGCAGGCTACGGGTGGTGGAATGCCGCAAGCGGTCTAGCTCTTGATTGACCGCCGCATCTTTATCAATAAACAAGTCGCGGCCTGGTACATAGGCTTCGGGTTGGTAGAAATCGTAGTAAGACACAAAAAATTCCACCGCCGCCCCAGGAAAAAACTCTTTAAATTCGCTGGCAAGCTGCGCGGTCAGCACTTTGTTTGGGGCAAAAATCAGCGCTGGGCGCTGGGTTTCCTCGATCACTTTGGCAATGGCGTAGGTTTTACCGGTTCCTGTGGCCCCCAGTAGGGTTTGAAAAGCCAAGCCATCGTGCAAGCCGCCCACCAAACTGGCAATAGCCGTGGGCTGGTCGCCGCTGGGGACGAATTCGGAGACCACATTAAACAAGGGCTTGCTTGTAGGGTCGGATGTAGGGTTAGACACAAGAACCTCCGCTCGAGCGCCACTCGAGACTATTTTGAAGCGAATACCATTCCTGCTCGAGCCAACAAAAAATCTACTCAAAACCAAAAACCCACTACGTCTGTGCTAGCAAAGTCAAGGTACTATTTTACGCGAAAAGCTAAAAAAGTTCCAGTATGCAACCTTGCAAAACATCTCTCGTATTAAGCATTAGTCAGAAATGACACCCACCAGAGTTTCCCCAGATTTCCCCAGATTTTCCCTCGAGCGGTACAAAAGTTCGGCTCGAGTTCGCCATAGGAGGCCCAAAATGAACGAAACCGATAAAGTCAAAGCCCTCGTCACCGACATGTTTGGTCAAAGCCTTGCTGTAATGACCAACCCGAGCGTAGCCACCTTCGAGCAATTCGAGCGGCGCGGAGGCATGACCCAAGCCCTGATTTATGTCACCATTTCTGGGGTGATTGCCGGTCTTTTATCGTTACTGAGTGGTTACGGCTTGACGGGGCTTTTGGTGACAACCATTACTGTGGTGGTTAGCTTCTTTATCTTTGTCTATTTGGTTCATGTAATCGGTCAGAATCAAGGTGGAACGGGAAAATTAGATGAAGTGGCCTATACCTTTGCGCTTTTCAAAGCGCCTTTAAATGTTTTAGGGGGTCTAATCACTTTTATAGTGGGTTTATTGAAATGGATTCCCCTGCTCGGTGGTTTAGTGAAATTTGCAGGCGGTCTGGCAACGTTCGCCATCTTTATTCTGACCATCTATTATGGATACACCGCTGTTCGCTCGAGCATGAATTTTTATAATCAGCAAGATAATGGCAAAGTTTGGATCACCTTGGTGGGAGCAGCACTGGTGGCTTCCCTTGGATCGGGTATCGTACTGGGTATTTTGCTGGGTTGAGATTTTGATCCACGTCTAGATTGAGCTTGGCTCCACTCGAATGGAGCCTTTTTGCTTTCCATTTCTCCTACACTAAACCCATGAGCCAACCTCAACAGCCAAACCACCAAACCCTCTCGAGCGAAGACCGTAAAAAGTACGACCAGATTTTTATGCAGGTGATTTCTTCGGTGCAGGCCGATGTGCAGCAGACTCAACCGCTTGGCCCCAGTCCCATTGCAGTGATGTTTCACCGCGAGCAGGTTTCGGATGTACTGCAACAGATGGCGGTATTGATTGCCGCTTGGAACCATGACCAGATCGACCTCAAGGCGTTACACAAGAGCGCGGGCATTTTGCGGGCTTTGTCGCTCGAGGGAACCGCTACCCGCATTGAGGCCTTGCCCAAGATCGACCAGATTTCCTGAAAAATAAGGATTACATCCTCGAGGCCAAGCCGCACACCCCTTTATGGCTTTTTAAGCTCGAGCGTATAAATAAATAATGGGTTTAGGCTAAGATTAAAATTACTTAAGGAGATATACCATGAAAAAATACCTGTGGACTGTGGGCTTGATGGTGGGATCGGCGTTTGGCACGGCATCAGCCTCGAGCGCCTATGTGGAGCAAGCCTTGGTCGGAGGGGTAACGCTCACCTCGAGCGGGGCTTTGGGCATCGATCTGGGTGTGGAATATCCTTTGCCCGCTAGTCTATTGCCCGTCGATACTTCGCTCGAGCTGAATGTCTCCACCTTTGGTTTGCTGAAGGGTTCGCTGGGCTTTGGGGTGGATCTGGGAATCAAGGCGCTGCTATTGCCTTCGCTGCTTAACGAGCCTTCCACCGCCTTGGCCCTCAAAGCCAATATTGGTTTGGGCAGTGGCGGAGTGGCTTTGAAATTTGGGCCTTTGGCAACCTTGGATTTCAATCCACTGACCGTTAATGTGGGGCTGTATCCGACCTTGGGCTTTGGCGGCGGAGTCTACTTTGGTTTGGGCTATGAAGCGGGAATTCGCTACTACCTCGAGGACACCAGCAACAACGCCATCGAGATTGGGGTGCGTGGAGATGCTTTGAATGGCGCTTCGACGGCCTTAACCTTGGGTGGACGCTTCTCGTTTTAAACTTGAGCCAACCTCGAGCCTACCCTAACTTTTATCCCCTCCACTCGAGGGGATTTTTTGTTTTTGTGTTGTCCCGCTGACCCAAATGCGCTAGGGTCTGATCTCGAGGGTATGATTTTGGACAGACTCTTGGACAGGCTGATTTTAAGCTTGAGGATATTTGAATGAGGATATTTGAATGAAGGTAAATACATGGCACTAGACGGCGAAAAAGATATTGATCACATTAGGCTCGAGCGGCGGCGCTCGAGTGCGTGGGTGAGGTGGCCTGCGGGTTGGTGGGGGTTGCTGCCCAGTGTGTTCAGCTTACTGATTTTTATTGGATACCCTTTGCTACAAGTGATCGGGTTTTCTGTGCTGGATTGGGGTGGAATCGCCGTAGGAAAATTTGTGGGTGTGGGCAATTATCACGATATGCTCTCCGACAGCGATCTGCGTGAAAGCCTGTTCACCACCCTTAAATTTGCAGTTTTAACCTTGCCGCTGTATGTGCTGCTCAGCGTATTTATCGCCCTCGAGATTGAAGGAACCCGCTTTGAGCGTCCCGTCAAAGCCCTGATGTTTTTGCCA
This sequence comes from Deinococcales bacterium, assembly GCA_025359705.1. Taxonomy (GTDB): domain Bacteria; phylum Deinococcota; class Deinococci; order Deinococcales; family Deinococcaceae; genus JACMOA01. The sequence goes on from JANYFS010000377.1 coordinate 3,704, forward strand.
GGACTGATTACCGTGGCTGCCAGCGCGGTTTCGTGGTACACCTTGTTTTCGGATTATGGAGTTTTTACCGCGCTGACAGGCATTGTGTGGAAGTGGGGTTCGGAGCCTTGGGCCGCCTTGTTTTTGATTGTGGCCTTCACCTTGTGGCAACACTTAGGCTACGGAATTTTGGTATTTTCGGCGGGGCTTAAATCCATCCCGTCGGAAGTTTTGGAAGCCGCTCGAGTGGATGGGGCCAGTGAGGGTCAAATCAAGGGCAAAATTATTTTGCCGCTGCTGCGCCCCAGTTTGGTGTTTTTGGGGGTGGTGGGTTCGCTGTTTGCCTTGCAGTCCTATACCGCTGTATTTTTGCTGACCAAAGGTAGCCAGCAGACTCGAGTGCTGGGGTATTACCTCTATAAAGTGGCCTTCGAGGATTACCGTTTTGGGTATGGCGCAGCCTTGTCGGTGTTTGTCTTGCTGCTAGCCTTCAGTATTGCCGCACTGCAAGGGCGGTTTCTCTCGAGGGGAAGTGCCGCATGAATCCGATAAATCCCCCAAAATCGTCAAATCCTGTAAATCCTGTAAAACTTGCGAACTTTATTCGTAAATGTGTGATGCTGCTGGTGGTGGCTCTGTTTATGATCCCGCTCATCTGGTTGGCCTACAGTGCCTTTATCGCTCCAGATGCCATCCTAGCCAACAAAAACCCGCTAACCCCCTCTTGGAGCTGGGCCAACTTTATCGCCCTCAAAGACGAAAATCTATTCAAGCCCCTCGAGACTTCTTTGATCGCTTCCTCGCTGGTGGTGTTTTTTCAATTGCTGCTGGCTTTACCCGCCGCCTACGCTTTGCGAGCAGGCACGCCGCTTTTGGCGGTTTTTCTTTTTGCCCTCTCGGTTCCTGCCGAACTGCTGCTGATTCCGCTATACGGTTTGCTGCAAAGCCTGCACCTGCTGGGTTCGCCACTGGCACTGGTGGTTCCTTTTCTTAGTAGCCCATTCACAGTTTTTTTGCTCTATCAAGCGATGGTTAAGCTGCCGTGGGCCTACACCGAAGCCGCCCGCATCGACGGGGCCAGCGAACTGCGGATTATTTACGGAATCATCGGCCCTTTGCTGCGCCCCGAAATGGCGGCGGCGGGGGTGATTGCCTTTGCAGGACACTGGAATCTGGTACTTTTCCCCAAAGTGGTGGCGGGCGATACCTACCCCACGGTGCAAGTGGCCCTTGCCGAACTAATTTCCAAAGCGGGCAACAACTGGGGCTTGCTGGGCGCGGCGGCGCTGGTCACATCGCTGCCGATTGTGGTTTTGTTTTTTGCCTTCGAGAAGCAGGTGGTTAAGACTTTTGAAGGTGGGGTGAAGGGGTGAGTCGCTGCGCTCGAGGGTAAGAGCGTAAGAAATAAGAAAAAGATTGTTCGGTTCGAGCGGTATGTCTTTATGGACAACCCGAAACCCAAAAACCCAAATCAATTCAAAGTTCTTCCGCCAGGCGGACTCCAAGCGGTATCGGGAATCCAGCGCTCGAGCAATTTAAACCGCTCGAGGATGGTGTTGGTCTCGAGAACATGCTGCAAACGGTCACTCTCGAGGCGCAGATTGGCTGCCAAAAAGGAGGCTTGGAGCAAGGGGTCTTGGGGGATGTCTTGGCGCAGCATATTCTGAACATCCACGGGGTACTGCTCGATAAACCGCTCGAGCAGTTGGTGGCCCAGCGGTTCTACTTCGTGCAAAAGATCTGGGGCCATCGGTAAAATAACATGCTGGGCGCTGAAATAGCTATGGCTCTGTTCGTCGATCTCGAGAATGCGAAATCGCTCTCCGCCGCGAATCATAATCGAGGAAGTGCCGTCTTCGTGGGTTTCGATTTGAATCAGGTGGGCTAGACTTCCGATTTTGCTAATCCGCTGCTGACCAATGGCTTCTTCGCTGGGCAGCAAGCGCACCACACCAAAAGGTTCGCCGCTCTGCTGCACTCGAGCCAGCATTTCGCGGTAGCGCGGCTCGAAAATGTACAGTGGCACAATCATGCCAGGAAGCAGCACAATATTGGGTAAAGGAAACAGGGGCAAGTCCAGAGGCAAATCCATACTCGACTAGAATACCCCTCGAGCCAGACTAAAAATTCGTGTGATGCTACAAAAGTTTTGTGCTATTTAGCACCACCCAGACTCGAGCGAAAGGACAAATATCCGCAAAGGTTCTGAAGGATACACTTCAGTGTTCTTGATCCCAAATCTGAAGCCCAAATCTGAAGCCCAATACCAAATCCAAGCTCCAAGACGAATTTGAATAAAGTATTCTGCACAACTCGAGCAGTATTTTAGTAATATAACAAAATGAGTATCTCGCAAAATTTACAAAATCTGAGCCGTTCAACCCTCGAGACAACCCCCAATCACACTCGAGCGCAAATTCGCTGTGCAGCGGTGTCACAAACACTTTTTGCGTCCACCGATTTAGCAACGGCACTTGCTACATTGCGCTATGTCCAAGCCGACCCGATTCGCGCACCTGCACGGGCGCAAGATTTGATTTTGCGTCACCGTGTTGTGGGCTACCGTGCAGGCGACCTCGAGCGGCTGTACCCGACCCTCGAGATTGAGGAAGATGCGGTGCAGAACTATGGTTTTGTGACACGGGAGCTGCAAAGTTGGTTGCATCCGCGCAGCCTTTCTAGGCCGCTGCAAATCGAACGCGAAATGCCGCATCTGCTCGAGGTGGTTTTAGATTTTGTGACCCAAAACGGCCCCAGTCACCCCAAGGCGCTCGAGCGGCATTTTGGCAGAACCTCGGTGGGCAATTACTGGGGCGGTAGTTCCAATGCCAGTACTCGAGTGCTGGAGGCGTTGCATTATCGGGGTGCTTTGCGGGTGCATCACCGCGAAAAAGGAATCAAGGTTTATGAAGTATCCCAACCGCTCGAGTCTGAGTTAAGTCCGTTCGAATGCGCCCAAAAACTGCTCGAGCTGATTTTGCAGTTGCACGCACCCTTGCCTGAAAAAAGTTTGGGGCAATTGGTTTCGCTGCTGGGTTACGGTGCGCCGCATCTGAAAAATGAACTGAAAATCGCGCTAACTCAGTTTAAAAAAAGCTGTCCTAAAGTCACCCTCGAGGGGATGACTTACTTATGGCTCGAGGGTCGAGATTTGACCGAAAATCGTGAGCAAGAACCGCTTGAGGGAGTCCGTTTTCTGGCTCCATTCGACCCTATTGTCTGGGATCGGCGGCGTTTTGAGCATCTGTTTGGTTGGGAGTACAAATTTGAAGCCTACGTTCCCGCTGCCAAACGCAAATTGGGTTACTACGCCCTTCCGCTGCTGTGGGGCGACCAAGTGATCGGCTGGGGAAATTTTAAACTCGAGGGCAAAACGCTTATTTCCCAGATCGGGTACGTAGAAAAAGCCCCCTCGAGCCGTGCTTTCAAGGATGCACTCGAGGCAGAATTGGCAGCGCTCGAGTTGTTTTTGCGCCCTCGAGCCTTAGAGAAATTGGAAGAATTGGGGCAATTAGAAGAATTGGAAGAATGAGATAGTTGAAAATAGTCGAACATGGAATAATTGGAACATGCGCGAAGTCACCTTGCTTTTTCTCAGGAATGAACATTTTGTCTTGC
>JANYFS010000461.1 GCA_025359705.1 Deinococcales bacterium
TCAATCAAATGCTAACCAAAATAGAACAAGTGATGAATTTACTTGATATACAATGTCAAAGATTAGGTAAAGCACTCGAAGAAATCAGATCTCTATGTTATTTTTCATGGATTCGTGATGTCTTGGAATCAGCTTAATTTGGTATCATTCAGCATTTTTCCGCCGATGCCCGCCACAAAATGACCACCGTACTTGGCATTGGCATAGTAGCCAAATTCCGCACCCAGCACCTCGTATTCCCAACCCATCACTGCTGAATAGAAGGCTCGAGCTGTTGCTGCATCGGTGGAACCCAGATCCGCCCAACTGAGAGTACCCGCTTTATGGCTAGAATAGTGTGGCATATTTATCCTCCAAACATAATTATAACCTATGGTCGTATATCTTACAATGCTGAAACCAAATTGAGCGCCGTGTTTTTGTCTGTCAGTGAAATTGATCTTTATTGGCCTTGACCCAGTTTAATATCAGGCTTTATTCGGTTTGAGCATTTTCATCACCCGAATCTCTCCTGTGTTGGACTGAACCCTACCTCACGGAGGTTGAAGGTTCTATAGTGCACCTTACCCTCGAGATTCGTTTTAGGGGTAAACTGGACGGATATGTATTCAGTCCTCCAAGGAGAATAAGCATGATGCCTAAAACTACAGCCCTAGCAGGAATTCCTGTAGTGGGTGTGCTGCATGCGCTGGATGAACCTGCTTGGCTGATGAGCCTTAACGGTCAGGAATGCCTCTATAACCAAAAACTCATTGATACCTTTCCGGTGGTTCTAGAGGGCCGAGAAGCGAAAGCGGCTTGTTTGCATCCTCAAGATATTTCCTCACTCACCGCAGAATTTCAGCAGGGACTGGCTGCAAAACAGAAATTTTCCCTCCGTTACCGCTATAAGGTAGTAGAGGATTACCGCTGGATTGAAACCACCCTCACCCCTGTGCAGGTGGAGGGCGAACCTATTGCTTGGCTGGGCAAAATTCGGATACCAGACCCAACCGCACTTTTGCACGAAGCGCTCGTACAAAGTGCTCCAGTGCGAATGTCTGTCTTCGATCAGGCCTATTACCTGAAGCTGGTCAACGCTCGGGTGCTCGAGAGTGGCAGGCACACCCTAGCTGAATATCAGGGGTCTAGTTACTCAGAACTGGAACCTGAACTTTTTGAACAGGTGAAACCTTACCTAGATCAGGTGCTCCAGACGGGTGAAACGGTGAACGTAGAACTTCAGGTTCCCTTAAGTGATGAGGAGATCTGGTGGCAGATTACTTATTTTCCTGTTAAAACTAGCGATGGCCAACTCATCGGAGTGGGAGGAATCAGTCAAAACATCACCCGCACCCGAAGGGATATGCAAGCACTGGAAGATCACCTGGGCTTCTTGCAAAAAGTCACCGATGGGATTCATGCCACCATTAGCCTCACCGATCTAAAGACTGGAAAAAGCATCTTTCGGAACCAATTCTCTGCCGATCTCATGGGTTACACCTTGTCAGAAATCGATGCTATGACTCCCGAGGAAGGCTGGAGTCACTTCTTGCTGGAAGACCACCCGCACTTACAGGAAACCGCTGCACGGATCCGTACCCTGGGACTTGATGAAACCGTGGAGCAGGAATACCGACTGAAGCATAGAAATGGGCATTTGATCTGGTTGTGGGGTAAGAACACGATCTTTGCCTTGGATGAACAAGGGCTTCCCCATATTTCTATGGGTACCGCCGTGGATATCACTGAACGCAAAAAAGCAGAACTGCAACTACAGGAGAGCCAGCGGCAACTACAACTGTTAAGTGAAGCTCAGAAAAGATTTGTCTCCGAGGCCAGCCATGAAATCAAAACTCCTCTGATGGGCATTCAAGGTCACTTGGAACTCCTTTTGAGGTACCAGGACATCACCGAAGAGGAAAAGCAAGAAATCTTACAGGACTGTCACAAGGAAACCCTCAGGCTGGGCCGTCTGGTGACCGATCTGCTGGGGTTGGCTCGGGGGAGCAACGTTTCCCTGACTCTTGAAGCTGAAGTACGGTTGAACCACTTGCCGCTCGATATCCTTCGAACCTTTGAATCGAGCAAAGGAAATCACCATCTCGTGCTGGGTGAGGTGCAGGACTGCATGGTTCTGGGTGATCCAGACCGCCTCAAGCAACTGCTGGTGATCTTGACTGCAAATGCGCTGAAGTATACCCCAGACGGGGGAACCATCACCCTATCGCTCACCTGCACGGACTCCTGGGCAGAGATGCGGGTGGCTGACACAGGTATTGGCATTCATGAAGCAGATCTGGAAAAAGTCTTTGATCGATTTTACCGTTCAGACCATTCCCAACTCG
>JANYFS010000466.1 GCA_025359705.1 Deinococcales bacterium
GACGAAAAGTCAAAAAAATGTTTTGGTTTTTTAGTAGCTTTTTATTGGATTTCATGTTATTTTTATTATGGATATTGTACGCTCGCCAATTTTTAGATTATTTTTTCTAAACACGCAATAATCGCCCAAGAGGACATATACCATACCTTAACCTCGAGGGCAACCAAGGAGTACCACCATGAAGAACCATAAAACCCAAGGCTTCACCCTGATCGAGTTGCTCATCGTTATCGCCATCATCGGAATCTTGGCTGCTGTATTGATCCCCAACCTGTTGGCTGCTCGTGTATCTGCCAACAAACGTGCCGTACAAGCCCATTCTTCGAATGTATACAAAGCACTCGAAGCTGCCTTAGCGGATAGCACGGGTGCCTCAGTTGCTGGTATTCTTACCGCATACGGTGCTACGTGTACAGGTGCACAGAACGCTCAATCCTTTGGTTGGACTTCTGCTCCTGGAACTGTTCTGGGTACAGGTGGTTCTTGTGCTATGGTTGCTAACGGTCAGGACTTTAAGGTTACTGTTGTTGGTGATGCTAGCTCAGGTGCTGTTACCTCGATCAACGGTGGCGTACCCTTCTAAATCTGAAGTAGTTTGGGTTTAAAGTTATGTTAAAAAACAGCCCAAAAACCACCTGATAAGGGTTAGGTTTTTGGGCTGTTGAGGTATAAATATGAATAGGCACAATCAAGATTTTTCAGGGGTAAATTTTTTAATTACTATCTAAAATCATACTTCTTTTTTCTACATTTTCTTTAACTTTTTGTTCTTTGGATAAAGGGATAGCACAAATTAAAATGATCCAAAAAAGTGCGTTTAATTCATACCCCAGATACCAAAACCATAAATATATATATAAGGTTGATGCAGCTAGTGAAAATGCAGATTTTTTAAATTGAGTCACGGACCAAAGCATCATTATAAAAAGAATAATAAATGAAAATATCCCCCAACTAGCTAAAAAATCGATATGACTATTGTGAGATGTCCAAAAATAAACTGGTGAAGACAGTTGTCTATCTTGTCCCTGGTTTCGCCATTCGAAAACAAAATCACTATTTTCGGGTGGGGCATTTGTATCTGGAATATAAAGCAACTTACCTAAACCTTCATATCGGGTTAAGATCTCCGTTTTAAAAAAAGATTCAATTCTATCTTTTTTCATGTATTTCCACCAATATATTTGATTAGAACCCGACCCAAACCAAGGGGTATCTAGCCAGCCTGCCAGACTGACTTGTATATATTCGTTACGTGTTTGCGTTGTTGCGGCGCGCCCCGGATCTTGAGCGCCTACTTGTTTTTGTGCAACCACAAACCAAGACCCTACCACCAGTAAGGTCGCAGACGCTCCTAAAACAATGGATTGTAGGCGTGTATTTTTTTGGATAAACAAGAGAATTAGAGCTACTGCTAAACCTAATAGACCCGCACGATTTCCAGTTAAACCAACAGCAATAACGTTGAGTGCAAAACCCAGCAAATAAATATTCTTTTTTGTTTCACCGTACTTAAAAGCAAAGAGTGTAGCAATAACAGCACAATAACCTGCCAAAAATCCCGTACTGCCAAAAGCGGCGGAAGGAATATCTGCCAGACGAAAGACTTTTTTCACCAAAGCCTGACCTATAGCCACTTCAATCATGGCCATAATTGAAATGATCACACCTGTTATCAGTAGAGAGTTTAGTATTCGATCATTTGCACCTTTATCTTCTTGTCTTCGCAAAAAAACTAAAATCATACACAATAAAAATTCAAAAATTGTCAAAGATGCACCATAAGTATTTACAAACAAACCGAAAAATGCAACACCTGGGAATTTAGAAAGCATTGACGAAATAAGAATGAAGATCCCAAGCAAAATGATTAACAATATGATTTTATTGTTCCATACCCATTTTGGGAAATATGTAATATCTGAGAGTTTGGATTTGGGATGAAGCGCAAACTCGAGCAATAAGCCCCCAGCTAGAAAAAAATGTAAAAGGTAATTACGAACAAAAACACCGTAGGTAAGGGTAAAATTATCTGTCCAATTCGGGTAAAAAACCAAAGGGTATAAAAAGACAAAGGCAGGCCACCACCACTTTCTCAGGAATTCTAACATGCTCGAGATTGTAGCAGTTCTATACCAAAAAAGCGCCCCCTCGAGAGAGGGGGATTCTTTTTTACAGATTTTGGAGTACAGCTCGAGCGTGGTGCCGCGAGCGGGACTTGAACCCGCAAGAACTTGCGTTCGACAGATTTTAAGTCTGTTGCGTCTACCGATTTCGCCATCGCGGCAAGCGTTGACTCGAGCATTATAGCGGACTTGGACCAAAGTTCAAGGGTCTTGAAAATGCAGCAGGTATACGGCTCGAGAAGATACTTCAAACCAAGAAGTAAGATGCCCGCCCAGACCAGATTCAATAGGTCAAAAAGCGGATTGAAACACCGTCCCAATTGAGCTACCCTTGAGTGATGTCTTTACCCAAACACCCCAATAATCTCCAAGACCCCACGATCGACTATCCCGATATTGATTTAAGCAAGGCACTGCGCGATCACAGCGATGCCGAGGTGGAGGGCGAATTTAGCCGTATCGCCTATTTGCAAAACGAAGAAATGGCGATCCTCGAGACTTCCGAGCCTGCTTACTATGAGGTGCGCGTTACCCCAATGGATCACGACGAATTCTGGCTTTCGGGGCAACTGGATGCCAAAGTGATGCAAGAATGCGCCCGTTGCCTGCGGCCCGTGGCGGTGGAGCTGAGTCTCGAGTTGGGGACCTTGCTGCGTTTTAATCCCAAAGTGGAAACACCTTTCCTCGAGCAAGATGATGCGGGCCAAGAGATTTGGATTTTCAATAACTCCAACCTCGAGCTGTCGCCGTATTTTGCTGAAACCCTGCTGATTGGCTTGCCCATGTCGATTTTGCATGATCCCAACTGCAAAGGCTTGTGCATGACCTGTGGGCAAGATTTGAATGAAAGAACCTGCGAACACAACCAAGCAGTGAAAATTGTTCCGCTCGAGGAACAAGAAGAAGCCGCCCGCAAAAATCCCTTTGCCGCCCTGAAAGGTCTCGATTTACCTGATGAATAATCGCGTGAAAACATGCCTAAGCTGACCCATTTTGAGGCGGGTCGCCCCAGCATGGTGGACATCAGCGACAAAACCCCCACCCCCCGCACAGCCATTGCGGAGGGGTTTGTTTTGCTGACCCCAACGGCGGCAGCGGCCCTCGAGGGGAACCCCAAAGGCAACCCGCTGAGTGTGGCGGAGCTGGCGGGAATTATGGGGGCCAAAAAAACCGCCGAGCTGATTCCGCTGTGTCACCCGCTGCTTTTGTCCAAAGTGGAGGTGCATTGCGAACAGTTGGCAGACTGCGTTCGCATTCAGGCCACGGTCAAAACTCGAGAGTCTACGGGCGTGGAAATGGAAGCCCTCACCGCCGTGAGCTTGGCGGCGCTGACTGTGTACGATATGCTCAAAGCCTCAAGCAAAGCCCTCGAGATTTCTGGGATTCGTTTGCTGCATAAATCCGGCGGGAAATCTGGGGATTATCAGGCGGAACCAAAGATTTAAGCCTCGAGCGTGGGATCATGGAAATTGTTTAATATTCCTTCATAAGGCATTTATATACAATTTATACACAAAAAAATAGAAGATTAAAAGATTTTAAATTGAATTAAATATTTTCCCCTCGAGCTATCATATGCCTATACTTCAAATACAACACCCCGAAACGCAATACATAAAGGAACCAAAGTGAAAATAGGACTTCTCAAAACACTTGCCCCGCAGACCATGATTTTCTGGGAGCATTTTATCAAAGAACTGGGACTCGAGGTGATTTTGCCCGAACTGAGCAACCTCGAGGCAATGGAATTGGGCGCGGGTTCTTTGCCCGAAGAGGCCAGTTTTATTCAATTGATGGTGGGCCAAGCCCTCGAGCTGGTGGAGCGTAGCCAAGTGATTGCGGTTCCTCAGCTCGAGCTGGATAACGACCTTCAGGACAACCCTCAACCATGGTTGATTGACCCTGTGGGGGTGCTGGCGCGACGCTTGAGCATGGGAAATGTTACGGCGCTGACCGTATATGGCGATGCCGAGGAAGTTCGCAAAAGTGCTTTTGCAGTGGGCAATAAATGGACGCACAGCCCAGCGGTAGTCAAGCGGGCTTGGGAAAAAAGCGCTCATTTGTTGAAGCGTCCAAACCTAGTTCCACAAATGATGTTGGCAGATCAGGCTAATGTACTGGTGATTGCCGCACCCATGCTGCTCGAGGAGGGTTTTTTGCTGGCGAACTTGCCGCAGGTTTTGCAAGACACCCATCTGCACCCCACCTATAGCCACAGCCTCGAGCGCAAAGTGTGTTTGGACTTTTACCCCCGCACCAAGCTGGAGCTGAGTTTAGACCTCGAGCGGGCGCAGGCGGGCGCACAGGCATTGCTCGAGGGGAAGGCCGCCACCAAAGGAATTTTGTATGTGGTGGCCCAAGGCGACGCGGCGGGTTTGATGTTTGCCCGCAAGTTACAGCGCATCGCCCGCAAGCCCACCCTGATTTTGCCCGTCCACCCCGACGGTTTCGACACAGCGGCCCTCGAGCAATTCGCCTCGAGCGTACGGGTGTAGGCTATGAAAATGAAACTGCCCGCTACACTGACTGCGCCCTTTCGTTGGCTGAACACCGTAGACCCCACCCCTGGCTTTGGTGCGGGCAAAATCCTGCGTTTGGTGGTGAAAGCGGTTATTTTTGCACTTTTGGCAATGCTGCTGCAAACAGTGTTGATTTTGCTACGGGTTCCCTATGTCAGCACTTTTTGGGGCCAAATTGTGGTGCTGATGATTGTGTACATCCCCTTTTTCCGTTGGATGAATGCCGAATTTTTGTACCGCCCTACTGCCCCCTCGAGTGGGGCCAAAGCTGGGGCCAAGTTGGGCAAGGATGGCAAGAAAATTAAGGTTAAGAAAGCCAAGTATTCGGGGGTGAAGGGGAAAGGGCCGAAGTTCTAGGGCAGTTGTCCGTCATGCGTTTTCCGTTTAAAAATAGTCGTGAGTATTGTGTCCCGAACAACTAAATTACTTTTTGACTGAGTAATTTAGTCGTATTTCTATAGACAAATGCTCTAATGTTGTAAATAGGCCGCCATCAACCTAGCAGTGGCCTCGAGCGCATCAAAATGGGTGCGTTCGTAGGCGTGGCTGGCATCCACCCCAGGGCCAATCAGGGCCACAGGGTACTCGGCCCCCGCCCGCCAAGCCGCCGTACCATCCGAGGCATACCAAGGGTAAATGTCGGGGCGTAGCTCGAGGCCAGTGGCTTGGGCCAAAGCGCGAATTCGGCTCGAGAGCAGGTGGTCGTAGGGGCCGCCCGAATCCTTCAGGCAAATCGAACAGTGATGCTCGCTCGAGTTTTGCCCTTCGCCAATGGCTGCCATGTCCACCACAATTAGCTCGTCGGTGTCCAACGGAATCCCGCTCGAGGAACCGTGGCCCACCTCTTCATAACTCGAGAGGTAAAAATGTGCGGTATGGCGCAGGTGCAATGAGCCTTCGGTATAGGCTTTGGTCAACAGCAAAAAGATGGCTACCGCTGCCTTGTTATCCAAATGCCGCCCCTTGATATAGCCCGCTAGGGTCAGTTGCGCCCTCGAGTCCCACGAAACAAAGTCGCCCACCTCCACCCCCAGCGCTTTGGTTTCCTCCAGAGTAGAGGTCACGGCATCCAAACGCAGCTCGAGGGTGTGTTCGTCGCGCTTGAGTTCGCGCAGATCGCTCGAGTGAACATGGATCGACTGCTTAGTGTTGACCACGGTAGCACTCAGGCTCGAGCCATTTTGCAGATGCACCAGCGCATATTCCCCTTCAATGCTGATCCAGTCATAGGCTCCCAATTGGCTCAGAGTCAGCCGACCATTGGGCTTGATGCTTTTGACCATCGCGCCCAAGGTATCGATATGGGCCGCAAAAGCAAGGGTTTTAGCGTGTAGGTGCGACTCTTGTGGCTCGAGTGTCCACAACAAAGCCCCTTTGCGGGTACGGCTAAAAGGAATTCCCAGCTCGAGCAGATGCCGTTCCACCACCCGCATAGCAGCCTCGGTAAAGCCCGTGGGGGAAGGGGTATTCAGTAGCTCGAGCAGTACCACGGCGGTATAGGGAAAAAGGGAAGTTAGGGGCATGGTGGTTTGATTCTATATCTGTTGTGGGCTATGGGTTAGCCACAAGAAATGCCCCTTAAGAACCCTTGAATGACAACCCAGTATTCACATTCCTAGACCACTCTTCAAAAGTCCAAAAACGTCCACTCTTAACCTCTGTCACCCCATAAACCAAAGGTTGCCGCTCGAGCGTAGACTCCTCCTCTATTGCCAAAATAGGAGTCTCGAGCGGTTCCATACCCACTTTTTCCAGCTCGAGCAAAACGTTTACATTGTGAGGCTGGTCGGAAAAGGTATCCTCGAGCAGTTCCTCGAGTTCTTCTTGCAGCAGCAAGATTTTTTCGATGCGTCGCCGCGCGGTGACATTGGGCAAAATGCTGCGCCACTCGTGGGCTTTACCTTGGTTGTTGGTGGCCCGAATTTCTTCGGTGTTTTCCACCACACTAAAAAAGACCTCACCTAACGGGCTGCTTTCCAGATAAAAACGACGCTCG
>JANYFS010000624.1 GCA_025359705.1 Deinococcales bacterium
GTACAGCTCAAGCATTTCTCGGTGCATACGGGATATTCTACTCCAACACCCCTTCGCCTGGAAACCGTCCTAAAACCTCGAGTTTGTAATCTTGCGTTTTCGTTAGTAATCGTTGGTTTTTAAATCGCGTAAGGTCAGATATGTAAGCCCTTTTATTCTAATGAATTGATCAGAAATCTCGAGCGGCTACAGTAAATTGGCTACAGTAGGCCATGATTCTGGCCTTTTTGCACACGTCCCCCGTCCATATCCCTACCTTTGAAAACCTAACCCAAAGCCAAGCCCCACACACCCCAACCCTGCACTGCGTAGAGGAAAACCTTCTGGCACAGGCTCGAGCCGAAGGCATTACCCCCGCACTCGAGGGCAAGGTAAAACAAGTTTTGCTTGAGCTGGTGGCGCAGGGTGCAAAGGTGATTGTCTGTACCTGCTCTACTTTAGGAGCCATTGCCGAAACCGCCGATGTGGGCTGTGTGGTGCTGCGAGTAGACCGCGCGATGGCCCAAAAAGCCCTCGAGTTGGGAGATAAAATCTTGCTGGTGGCTGCCCTAGAAAGCACCCTCGAGCCGACCCGAAACCTATTTCTCGAGGTGGCAGAACAGGTTCATCAAAAAGTGGAATTGCTCGAGCTGTGGTGCAAAAATGCGTGGGTAAAGTTTGAAGCAGGGGATAAGGCTGGGTATTTGCAGGAGATTGCCCAAGAAATCACTCGAGCGCTAGCACAACACCCTCGAGTGAAGGTGATTGTTTTGGCCCAAGCCTCGATGATGGGCGCAGAAAAATACTGCCCAGAAGTGCAAATTCCCATCCTCAGCAGCCCCCTTTTGGGGGTACAAGCCGCCCTCGAGATACTGAGATCTCGAGCAACGCCTTAAATAACTCAAGCAGAAACGGGAAAAGGCTCGAACCAATACCAAATCCTAAAACCCCAATTTTGATCCCACTACTCCCAAAACAAGGTGTGTTTTGGGAGTAGCCCATTTGTTATGCTCGAGGGATGAAAAATTTCGAGGCGTTGAAGCATCATTTGGGGCAAGTGTCGGATTTGGGCGGGGCGGCAAGTGTGCTGTCTTGGGAGCAGGAAACCTATATGCCTGCCAAGGGCGCAGAACACCGTGCAGATCAGATGGCAACCCTGAGTTTGATCCATCACCAAATGGCAACCGATCCCAAAATTGGGGTGTGGCTCGAGGAGTTAAAGCCGCTCGAGGGCGAGGATACCTTTGAGGGTGCTTTTGTGCGGGTGGCACGGCGTAACTATGAAAGAGAAACCAAATTTCCTGCCGAATTTGTCGAGGAAACCAGCCGCGCTCAAAATGCCGCGCATCACGCTTGGCTCGAGGCCCGTAAGCACTCGGATTTTAAACATTTTGAACCCCACCTCGAGAAAATGTTTGAGCTGGCCCGCCGCGCTGCCGATTATTTGGGCTTCGAGGATCATCCTTACGATGCTCTGCTGGATCTCTACGAACCAGGGGCCAAGACCGCGCATATCAAAAGCATTTTTGCCGATTTGCGCGACCAAACTTTGCCACTTTTAAAGGCGATTCAAGCCAAGGTCGCAGCCAGTGGCGATGTGGCAGATTACAGCCTGCTCAGCCGTAAATTTCCGCTCGAGGGCCAGAAAACTTTTGGGCTGAAAGTGGCCCAGCGTTTTGGACTCGAGCCAGAATTTGCCCGCCAAGACGTTTCGGCACACCCATTTTGCACCAACTTTGGATACAACGATATTCGCATCACCACCCGTTTCGACGAACATTTTTTCCCCACCAGCCTGTTTGGAACCTGGCACGAAACGGGCCACGGCATGTACGAACACGGGGTCAACCCTCAGTACAACCGCACTCCACTCGCGGGCGGAACCAGCTTGGGGGTTCACGAATCCCAATCACGCTTGTTTGAAAACCTGGTGGGGCGCTCCAAAGCCTTTTGGGAATTCCATTTCGAGGATTTCAAAGCCACCTTCCCAGAGCCAATGAACGGGGTAACTTTGGACGAATTCTACAAAGCGATCAACCGCGTACAGGCTGATCTGATTCGGGTGGAAGCCGACGAAGTGACCTATAACTTCCATGTGATGCTGCGTTTTGAAATCGAGGTAGGACTGCTCGAGGGCAGTATTCAGGTTAAAGATTTGCCCGAAATCTGGAATGCCAAAATGCAAGACTACTTGGGCGTGGTTCCCCCCAGCGACGCTTTGGGTGTGCTGCAAGATGTGCATTGGTCGGCAGGGTTGATCGGTTATTTTGCCACCTACAGCTTGGGCAATTTGCTGAGTGTGCAGCTCTACAACGCCGCCCAGCTCGAACTGGGCAATTTGCATGACCAATACCGCAAGGGCGAGTTGGCCCCCACCGTGGAATGGATGCGGAAAAATGTTCACCAGCACGGCTCACGGTATTTGCCCCACGAAATCGCGCAAATGGCAACGGGCAAGCCGCTGGGCGCTGCCGATTATGTAAAGTATCTCAAAGAAAAATACAGCGAAATCTACGGACTCGAGGGGATTTAAAACCTTTCTCTGATGTACCCAAGCGCAGCCATTCCCTCGAGGGTGGCTGTGTTTTTTAGTTTTTCATCTTGGGTTTCTAAATCAAACCGCTCGAGTCCAGAATCAAGTGTCAAGAATCAAATGCGGGTATCCACTTCACTGGTTCCGCCTTCGCAGGGTGCGCCAACTTCGGGAGCCAAACTGCCCTTGGCGCTCGAGTATTTGGCGATAAAACGCGCAACTTCGGCTCCAAAACCGGTATAGCGTTTTTGTACACCCCAAGCGGTTGCCACTACGGGCGCGGGCAACTTGGGATAGGGCGATAAAATCACCAAAGGATTGTTTTGCACTGCTTTTTTCAACTTCTCGAGGGTACTTTTGGGCAGGTTGGGTTGATAGGCAATCCACACTGCACCATGCTCGAGGGAATGTACTGCGTGTTCGTTGGCTATGGGTTTTTCATAGATGCCACAATTTTGCCAGACGGGATTGTGTGGGCCGCCCGTGGGGGGAAGCCCGTATTTTTTGGGATCATAGCTGATCAAGCCGTTTTGGTGATCGCCGCCCTTACCCACTTCGAGCAAGGTGATTCCTGGAATGCTGTCGGGGGCTGGGGTTTTGCTGGGCGGGGTTACGGGGGTTGCCAAAGTTGCGGTAGCAAGGCTCGAGGTCAAAATGCCAATGAGCAAAAAACGGGGCAAAAAACGGGGCAAAAAACGCGGCTGTAAAATCATAGTTCAGTTTAATGGTTCAGTTTAGAAGATTGGTATTGGGTATGCTCGAAAGCGGCTCGAGTGTGAAAAAAATCGCCATACCCGCCAGCCCGAAAAGTTATTCTCGCGCAGGGGGTGGTTGATGCACATTCGGCGTTTTGGAAATACCGGCCTAAAAGTCAGCGAGCTGTGTTTGGGAACCATGACCTTTGGCAATCAAGCGGACGAAGCAACTTCGTTCAAAATCATGGACATCGCTTGGGATGCGGGAATTCAGTTTTTTGATACCGCAAATATCTATCCTTTGGGCGGCAACCTCGAGCAAGCGGGTAGCACCGAGGCGATAGTCGGGCGCTGGATTAAAGAGCGGGGTACGCGGGATCAAATGGTTTTGGCCTCCAAAGCGCGGGGCAAAATGGGGCCAGGGGCCAACGATGAGGGGCTGAGCAAAAAGCATTTGTGGAAAGCCCTCGAGGACACCCTAAAGCGGCTACAAACCGACTATTTGGATCTGTATTTGATGCACTGGCCCGACTTGGAAACCCCCATCGAAGAAACCCTCGAGACCCTGACCGAAATGGTTCGGCGCGGTTTGGTGCGGCATATTGGCTGTTCCAATTATCCCGCATGGCAAATTGCGGGCAGCCTGCTTGCCAGCCAGCGCAACGGATTTGCCAAATTTCAAGCGGTGCAACCCCGCTACAATGCACTTTTTCGCATGATTGAAGAGGATATTTTACCTTTGTGCCAGCTCGAGGGCTTGGGAACCATGATTTACAATCCTTTGGCGGGTGGAATGTTGACGGGGCGATACACAGAACGTTCGCTCGAGGCAGGCTCGAGGTTTACCCTGAACAATTCTGGCGAACTTTACAAAAAGCGCTATTGGAACGAGGCGGTTTTTGAAGTGGTGGATCTTCTATCCAAATTTTTTGAAGAACGCGGAAAATCTTTGACCCACGCAGCCTTGGCTTGGGTTTTGCAAAAACCCAATATCTCGAGCGCAATTATTGGAGCCAGCAAGCCCGAACAGCTCCAAGATAGTCTCAAAGCACTAGAAATGACCCTCGAGCCAGAAGAACTTGAGGCGCTGGAAGGGGCTTGGTTTAGCTTGCCAAGAGAGCGGGATGTGCTGATTGCTCGCAGGTAGTATGTGAAAAGATTTTGATGTGACTCACCCAGCCCCTCGAGGTTGGGTTATTTTTTTAAGATCTCCCAAAACTAGACCACAACGACCCATTCCTCATCTCGAGCGGTTTTAATAGAACAGAAAAGATAGGCTCGAGATTTACCCCTCGAGACTACACGAGACCACAATAGGAGTCCCAATATGCTTAATGTCATCAAAGAACTGGCGAAAAAGACCGAATCCAAAATCGTTTTGGTAGTGCTAGACGGCGTGGGTGGCTTGCCGCTGACCCTGAACGGCGATACCGAATTGGCAACCGCCAAAACCCCCAACCTGGACGCACTGGCTCAGGCTTCACAGCTTGGTTTGGTGGAGCTGGCAGGCGCGGGCATCACTCCAGGCAGTGGCCCAGGCCATTTGTCGCTGTTTGGCTACGACCCCTACACCTTTTTGGTGGGTCGCGGTGCGCTTTCGGCGGTGGGTATTGGGGTCAAATTGAATGCGGGTGATGTGGCGGTGCGCGGTAATTTTGCTACCCTCGAGGCGGGCCGCATCATCGCAGATCGCCGCGCGGGTCGCCCAACCGATACCAAAAACGTGGAAATTGTTGCCAAGCTCAAAGCTGCCATTCCCGAAATCGACGGAACCCCTGTCGAGATCTATACCGAGTCCGAACACCGCTTTGTGGTGGTTTTCCGCTCGAGTGGGGTAGCTTTGGGCGCAAACCTCAGCGATGTAGATCCCCAAGATACTGGAGTACCCCCACTCGTTGCCCAAGGCCATGACGCTGCCTCCGAAAAAACCGCCGCACTGGTCAATGCTTTTGTCAGCCTCGCCGAAAAAACGCTCGAGGGTGAAACCCAAGTCAATGGGGTGTTGTTCCGTGGCTATTCCGACGTGCCCCACTTCCCCTCATATTCGGATGTCTATCAGCTTAGGGCCGCCTGTATTGCCAGCTACCCGATGTATAAGGGCTTGGCTTCTTTGGTGGGCATGGACATCCTCGAGGTGGACGGTGAAGAGGACGCGCTCGAGGGTAAAGTTGCGGCGCTGCAAGCCAACTGGGACAAATACGATTTCTTTTTCTTGCACATCAAAAAGACCGATTCCACGGGCGAAGACGGCGACTTTAAGGCCAAGGTTAAAAAAGTGGAACTGTTCGACAGCCTAGTTTTGCCTCACATTTTGGCCCTGAACCCCGATGTTTTGGCAATCGTGGGCGACCACAGCACCCCTTCTAAACTATCAACCCAC
>JANYFS010000626.1 GCA_025359705.1 Deinococcales bacterium
TCCTAAAGCGGCTCAAACATGCCCCTGTTGCAGCGCTCGAGCATTTGCGGCTGTGCGTGTCAGCGGGTGAAGCCTTGCCCCATATCAGCCCGCACGATTTGCGGCACACCTACGCAACCACAGCCCTTATGCACGGGGTTCCTGTGGAAGTGGTGTCTAAGATTTTGGGCCATGCTCGAGTGTCGATAACCTTGGATATTTACCGTCATGTACTGGACACCGAACGAAGAAAAGCCGCTGTAGACCTCTTTGAAGAGGCGACACCCCTACCCAGCTCGAGCAACCACAACCATGCTTTGAAGCTCAATTAAAAGCCCGTTCCGCACGCGTTCCGCACGAACCCCCAAAATAGGTAATTTTCACAGTTTTAATAAATGAAAAAAGACCGCACTAGACGGTCTTTCTTTTGGTGGAGACATAGGGATTCGAACCCTAGACCCTCCGCTTGCAAAGCGGATGCTCTCCCGCTGAGCTATGCCCCCTCAAATCCTTGCTCGAGGCGAAAAGAATGGTAGCACCTCGAGCGGTGTTTGTAAAGGGTTGCACTTCAGAAAAAGAGAAGGACATACCCTCGAGCGCGTTTGGGATGGGTTTATAGCTTTAAGCGCTCGAGTACCCCAGGATCTTCTAGGGTGGAGGTGTCGCCTGTGATAGCCTCACCTGCCGCAATCTGCCGCAAAAAGCGCCGCATGATTTTGCCGCTTCTGGTTTTGGGCAAAGCATCGGCAAAGCGGATCTGGTCTGGGCGGGCGATGGCTCCAATGTGGTTGGCGACAAACTTTTTCAGCTCTTCTTCGCTGGGGGCTTGCTCGAGGTCGGCTTGCAACAGCACAAAAGCCACAATGCCCTCACCCTTAATCGGGTCGGGGCGGCCCACCACGGCGGCCTCTGCTACCGCTGGATGCTCCACCAAGGCACTTTCCACCTCCATCGTTCCCAAGCGGTGTCCTGAGACATTCAGTACATCGTCAATGCGGCCCACAATGGTGAAGTAGCCATCCGCGTCCATTCTGGCTCCGTCGCCTGCCAGATACACCTTGGGAACGATGCCCCAATACGACTTTTTATAACGCTCGAGGTCGCCATAAATCCCCCGCATCATGCTGGGCCACGGGCGTTTTAGCACCAGTAAACCGCCCTGATCTGGCTCGAGCGTAACCCCTTCTTCACTAACAACCGCTGCCTCGATGCCAAACATCGGCACACCTGCGCTGCCTGGTTTCATCGAATGTATCCCAGGAATGGTGGTCAGCATGATCGAACCGGTTTCGGTTTGCCACCAGGTATCCACCACAGGACACCTCGAGCCGCCAATGGTGTGGTAATACCAGACCCACGCTTCGGGGTTGATCGGTTCCCCCACGCTGCCTAGCAACCGCAGGCTGGAGAGGTCATGGCCCTCTACAAAATGATCCCCCGCCCGCATAAAGGCGCGAATTGCAGTGGGCGCAGTATAAAACACCGTGACTTTATGCTTTGCGATGATCTGCCAAAACCTCGAGAAGTCGGGATGGTTGGGTGCGCCTTCATACATCAGCGAGGTGCTGCCACCAAGCAGTGGGCCATAAACCGTATAGCTATGCCCCGTAATCCAGCCGACATCGGCGGTACACCAAAAAATGTCGTTGTGTTTAAGATCAAAGACCGTTTTGGTGGATAGATATGCGCCCACCATATAGCCGCCCGTGGTATGCAAAACTCCTTTGGGTTTACCTGTAGAACCGCTGGTATACAAAATAAACAGCGGGTGTTCACTATCCAGTTCTTTAGCTGTGTGCTTTTCGCTCGAGCCTGCCATCAGGTCGTGCCACCAGAGATCGCGCCCTGCCAGCATGGGTACATTAGCGCCTGTGCGCTCGAGGACAATCAACCGCTCGAGGGAGGGGCATTTCAGTGCGGCTTGATCGGCATTTTGCTTGAGTGGAACAATGTTTCCTTTGCGAAAGCCTCCATCTGCGGTGATTAGAATTTTGGCTTGGGCATCATTGATGCGGTCTGCGATGGCGGCGGGTGAAAAGCCTCCAAAAATCACACTGTGAATGGCCCCAATGCGGGCGCAGGCCAGCATTGAAATCGCCGCCTCGAGGGTGTGGGGCAGGTACAACATCACCACATCACCAGCAACCACACCCAAACGCTCGAGGGCATTGGACAGCTTGCAGACCTCGGCGTGCAGCTCGAGGTAGCTTAGGCTTCGCACTTCACCGTGTTCACTTTCCCAGATCAGGGCAGTTTGGTTTCCCCTGCGCTCGAGGTGCTGATCCACTGCGTTGTAACACAGGTTGGTTTTGGCTCCTACAAACCACTCTGCAAAAGGTTCTTGCCACTCAAGAAGCTGTGTCCAAGGCTGAAACCAGTGCAGTTCGTTTGCCACACGGGGCCAAAAGGTTTCGGGAGACTCGAGGGATTCGCGGTAGAGGGTTTGGAATTGTTCCAAAGTCAGGCTCGAGCGGTTTTGGGCAGTTTGGCTGGGTTCAAAGTGGCGAATTTCGTGCAGCACATTTTCGATAGGGTGTGTTTCAGACATGGAGTCTCCTAAAGTTCGTTTTCTG
>JANYFS010000629.1 GCA_025359705.1 Deinococcales bacterium
CGAAGTATGTGGTTGGGAAGATGAAAATGATGAAGTGAGTATGTACCTAGGTTATGGAGAGATGGGTAGTGGGCCAAATTATATGACTTTATCTGAAGGTAGAGAAAGATTTGCCAAAACGGGTCATCTTTTTAAAGAAAATGACCCCAAAATACTTTTAAAGTATCTTCGATCAGAACCGTAAACCCCTCGAGCCAAAATCTAACGTGTCCCAAACTATACTTGTAAAATCTCCCTCGAGGTGGCGCAGTAGGGTCAAGACAGGTGCCGCTTTGTCCAAGACGCGGCCTGTCCCTATGAAAGCACTTTTTTTAGGAACACCGCTCGAGCCTATTTTTAGAGCAGGTGTCCGTTATCCGTCATGCGTTTTCCGTTTAAGAATAGTCATGAGCATTGCGTCCCAAACGACGAGACTACTTTTTGACTGAGTGATTTGTTCGTGTATTCCACAGACAAATGCTCTATACCCACTCGAGCAACTGGGGAACTTTAGGAACTTTGGGAACTTTTTCCAACCCCCCCAACTCTAAGTCAATAGAACGCACTCAAGAATAAACACCAGAGAACACACCCCGCTCAGGAGGAACCCATGCTCACCCCCTATTCCCGCACCCTTAGCCTCGAGGACGCAGCCCATCTGGTCAGACGCACTTCCTTTGGCGGCAGTGCCACCAAAATTCGCAGCTTGGTTGGTAAAACGCCCCAAGATGCCCTCTTGCAACTGATGGATTTTACCCCCTCGGAAAACAGCAAAAACCCCTTTGACCCCTCTGATGCGGTCAATAAAAACGCCGCCGATAAAATCTTTCAAGCCAAGTGGTTGTTTGAAATGATCCACGGCGAGGCTCCGATGCGGGAAAAGTTGGCCTTCTTTTTGCACGGTCACTTTGCCATCAGCACCGAAAAAGTGGGCAGCCCCGAAGCCTTGGACCAGTATTTGGGTGTGCTGCGCGAACACAGCCTGAAACCCTTTGGGGTGCTGACCCTCGAGATTGCCAAGTCGCCTGCCATGCTGCGCTATTTGGACAACGACCAAAATAAAAAAGGCAAACCCAACGAAAACTTCGCTCGAGAGCTGTTCGAGCTGTTCACTTTGGGCGTGGGCAACTACAGCGAAAAAGATGTGCAAGAATCCGCTAGGGCTTTTACGGGATGGACCTTTACTGGCCCCAGCAAAAAAGCCCCCAATGCCAAATTGCAATTTGTTTTTCAACGCAAACAGCACGACGACGGCAATAAAACCATTTTGGGCGAGCAAGGCAATTTTACAGGCGACGATGTGGTTCGCATTGCCACAGGGCATCCCGAAACCGCACATTTTCTAGCCAACAAACTGTTTAAATTTTATGTCTCGAGCAACCCCAAACCCGAAGATGTGGCGGCACTAGCCGACGTTTGGACTCGCTCGAGGGGAGATTTACAGCAGGTTCTGACTGCACTGTTCACTTCCTCAAGCTTTTATGCCAGCAAAAACCAGGTGGTCAAAAGCCCGCTGGACTTTGTGGTGGGCAGCATTCGGGCGCTCGAGCTACCGATTCAGGGCGAAGGCGTGTACCAAAGCTTGCTGCGTACCCTGACCGGTTTGGGCCACGCCCCTCTCGATCCCCCCAATGTTTCGGGCTGGGAAGGAGGCCGCAGTTGGGTCAGCGACGGCGCACTGCTCAGCCGCATCCAAACCGCCGCCAGCTTCACCCTCAGCAAAAAAGTGACCCTAAACACTAAAGATTTGACCCTAGCCTTACTGGGCAGCGAAACCACCGCCCTAAACCCCATCATTCAAAAACTAACCAGCCCTCAACAGGCGTACTTGGTGATGATTTCGCCTGAATATGGCTTGATGTAGGTTGTTATCGGTTATTCGTTATCGGTTATTCGTTATCGGTTATTCGTTATCGGTTATTCGTTATTGGTTATTCGTTGTTGGTTGTTCGTTATTCGTTATTCTTAGAGACGCATCACAATGCACTTCTAAATTAAAAATCCAAAGATTTAAAATATTTAACCTCGAGTCAACACTCTTTTTCTTACGCTTTTACTCCCCCGCCCTCTCGAGCGCACAGCGCTACATCCCTTCCCCAAGGAGTTGTGATATGAAACGACGTGAATTTCTGAAAATCTCGAGCCTGGCTATTTCTTTGACCACAGGAATGCCCGCATTTCTGGCTCGAGCGGCGGCACAGGCCCAAAGCATGGCAGGAGACAAAATCTTGGTGGTGATTCAGTTGTCGGGCGGTAACGACGGCCTGAATACCTTGGTTCCCTATGCCAACGGAGCCTACTATGCGGCGCGGCCTAACATTGCCATCCCCAAGCAAGAGGTACTCACCCTCAGCTCGAGCCTGGGTTTGCACCCCAGCATGAAACCACTGATGCGCTTCTGGGACACAGGAAAACTGGCACTGCTCGAGAGTGTAGGCTATCCCAACCCCAATCGTTCTCACTTCTCGAGCATGGCGATTTGGCACAGCGGTGATGTCACGGGCGCTTCAAAAGAAGGCTGGATTGGGCGCATTGCCGAAACCATTGGCGACCCCTTTTGTGCCACCAATTTTGGCTCCGTAACCCCGCTGGCCCTGCGTACCAACGAACTGATTTTGCCCTCCATCGACAATTTGGACAAATTTCAACTGAAACTGCCCCAAGGCACCGAAAAAGCCTTCGAGCAAATTATGGGCCTACCCCGCCAAAATGATGCCGAATTTGTGGCCCAAGCCACCCGCCACATGATCTCCAACACTGCCAAAGTGCAGCAAAATCTGAGCAAATATAAAGCGGGCGCAAGCTATCCCGAAAACAATAAATTTGCCGCCAAACTCAAGGAATTGGCTCGCCTGGTCGCCGCCAACACAGGCCAACGTATTTTGTATACCGACATCGGCAGCTTCGACACCCACGCGGGCCAACGCGCTGACCAAGACCGTTTGCTGGGCGAATTCTCGAGCGGGATCGATGCCTTTATGAAAGATTTGGATAGCCAAGGTTTGGGCGATAAGGTGATGGTCTTGGCCTTTTCCGAATTTGGCAGGCGGGTTGCCGAAAACGACTCGGCAGGCACCGACCACGGGCAAGGCGGGGTGATGTTTGTGCTGGGTGCAGGAGTCAAAGGCGGCATCTACGGCGATTCCCCCGACCTCGAGAAGTTAAATCAGGGGGATGTTGTGTACAAACAAGACTTTAGAGGGGTGTACGCCAGAGTGCTGGACAATTGGTTGAAAATCCCCTCCAAGACCATTATGGGGGCAGAGTTTACAGCGCCTGCGTTTACGGTTTAAATTCGTTATTCGTGATTCGTTAAAGATTGGCTCGAGGAGATTATTAATTCGGCATTTTGGGCGCAGCACGCTGCGCCCCTACATAAAAGATTAAAGATTGTATTTTTATCTTTTTCTCGTTTTCTCACCCTCAACAAAACTTACCCTCTTACCTGCTTAACTCGAGGTTCCATAGTGAAGATTCCTACAAAAAATATCCTCCTGCTTGGCTTTTGTCTGGTTTTCTCGAGCGTGCAGGCGCGTCCACCTTACCGCCTTCAGGCCATTGCCCAGTTTCATTTCGAGGGTTCGCCGCTAAAAAAATCGACGATGGCTTGCACCTTTTGCCATATCAACGACACGGGGGGCGCACCTTGGAATCCCTTTGGCGAATCGATTAAGGCAGCGTTTCGGGCCAACCCCAAGTGGGGCATTGCCGATGCCCTGCAAGGGGTGATGGCAGCCATGAAAGACAGCGACAAAGATGGCTATGAAGATGCCCTCGAGGTTTTTGCCCACACCCTGCCAGGGGATGCCAAATCCAAACCCAAAGAAGACCACAAAGTTCTGCTCGAGCGATTTATGGCAGCGGGTGGCCCCGACCAGTACAAATCCAACAAAGCCGCCCCAGTGGACTCGAGCGACGACGAATAACCCCAACGAATAAAACCCCAAACACAACCTAAAAGGAGTATGCCATGTGCCATATCCCCCGTACCGAATTCAGCAATGATCTCGAGTCTCTGCCCCTATCCCCAGTGATCTCGAGTTGCTCGAGCTGTACTGGAAAAGGGAAAACCTGCCCCTTTCGCCGTGAACACGAAAAAAGTGAACCACACCCCTCGAGCGCACAAATAGCAGGCTCGAGCGTGTGGCTAGAAAAAACATCCCTTGTAATGTAAATAATATAATGTAAATAATATAAATAACTGATGTTACGCGCCTAGATTTTTGATTTTTAGTAATTGCATTTGTGGTTATAAAGTAACGATTTAATTTTTATATTATTACTTTGTTTTT
>JANYFS010000326.1 GCA_025359705.1 Deinococcales bacterium
CCCTTCTGCTAGCAATCGGTACTTTTTGGTCGCTGATTTCCCTTGCCCTTGGTGTTCTTCAACCCGCTCACTGAGTTCTTTGATTGCGTCCGAAAGTGCATCTATAGCGGTTCGTTCCTTAACGTTCCCACCCTTACAACCTTCCTGCATCAAATCCTTTCGGGTATACCAGACCCCTAAATGAGCTTTGAGGAAGGCCAAAATAGCCAGCTTTGCACGATAGCGCCCTGTATCGGTTTTGGTGTCTGGTAAAGCGTAGCGCTCGAGATAAACACATTCTTGGGTCGAGTCAAAAGGGTCAAGGCGTTCAACACGGATGTGAACCCCGAACGGCTCGAGCCGCCGCCCAAAACTTTGCTTCACCACTTCAAAACGAATCACGTTTAAGCCTTCACAGTCCGCAGGTGGAACACGGGTAAAAGATACCCCCGCTCGAGACTGCGCCGATTTGGAGACGCTACCCATTGCCGTAAATTCCCCGCTCATGGTTGCGCCTTTGGAGTGGTGATCTGT
Organism: Deinococcales bacterium; assembly: GCA_025359705.1. Lineage (GTDB taxonomy): Bacteria > Deinococcota > Deinococci > Deinococcales > Deinococcaceae > JACMOA01. Next base: position 514 of record JANYFS010000326.1, read on the forward strand.
GACCACCACCGCCGCGCCTGTCTGTGCTGCAAGCTGCACCAAAGCCTTGAGTGGCCCCATTTGTTGCTCGAGCGCGGAAGGGTCAAGCCCTGAAAACGAACCCATATACGAGTCGATCACAATCATTTGGGCTTTTCGTTCTTTGGCGATTTTGGCTATGTCATTTAACTCTTCTTGGCCTAAACCTTCTGCCTCGAGAACGGTGATTTGACCTAAGTCCCCATCTGGGTAAGCGTTACGGTGCTTGTCCAACCAGTAGCGCACAGGGCGAGAACGCCCGTCGGGTGCATCGGTATTTACAAAGATGCTCGAGGCGCTTTGGACTTCAAAGTCCAGCCATGTCCCCCCAAGAGGGCGCGACATCTGCCAAAGCAAACCCGTGAGCAAGGTTGTTTTGCCTACCCCTTCACGGGCCGTTCCAAATGAGACATAACCTTTTGGGAAAACCTCGGGAACTACAAATTCTATCGGCTCGAGATTAGATACCATATCAATTTCCTTCAAAGGCATGTCACCACCCGCCTTTCTTGGGTTTGGGTGTTCTCCATACTCGAGCCTTACCCCATTCTTGAACTTCTCCCCATGCTCGAGCTTGACCCCACCCAACGGTATTGCACGATTGCATGGGTTCCTTGTTTGTTGTACTGGACACATCCCAACCTATGCAATGCTCTTTTGCATGGGTTGACCCCGCTGCATGGGTTGGTAAATCGAGCAAAGTAACGTCCTGCGCGGCAAAAACTCCATCCTCAAGCATCACGTCTAACCAGTCCATCCCTTTTTGCTCTTGCATGGGTTGCATGGTTGGAATTGCCAGCCGAACCACCAAACCACCCTCGAGCGCCCGCCGTGCCAAGGTATGCGCCGCCTCGAGTCCTGGACGTTTTCCCGTTTTGGGATTTATCGGGTCATAGTCTGCACAAATCATTAATACCTTCACGCTCGAGGGCCAAATCAAGCGCTCGAGTCCACCTGAAGACACCGCCGCCCATGTGGGGGTTCCTGTCATCTGCTGCACCGCTAAGCCTGTTTCTATGCCCTCAGTGACTGCCAAGTGATCCAAGGCGCTCGAGAGGCGAACCGCCGCGCCCATTGTTGCGCCGCTATAAATTCCCCTCATGATCTTTTTGGGGCTGCTGACTCGAGCCTTGCCCCCGTTCGGATCAAGGTAGGTGCGGTGCAGACTGACCAATTCGCCTCGAGCGTTTTGGATACGGGCCAGCATCACAGGTAAAACCCCCATGCTAGCGCCGTTTTCTCGGTACTCAAGTTGTGTGTACCGAAGATTTGAGGGGTAGCGTTCGAGCGTGAGGCCGCGCTGTGCCAAATATCGGCTTGCGTGGTCGCTGCCAGTCAAAGGAAAAGCCGCTTTCCAAACCCGCTCGAGTTTGGCGCGTTGTTGTTCGTCTGCGGTAGGTGCTGGGCGCTGCTGGGGTGTCCAATCGCTCAAGTGGGTGAGGTCTCGAGGGGCGATGCCCAAAGCCTCAAGAAATCCCCCATAGGGTGATTCACAGCGGAAACAGTGCATTAGAACGCGGTTTCCCTCGAGTTTGATAGACAAGGTGTTATCTGCTGCACCTCGAGCGCAGATAGGGCAAGGGGCGCGGTAGGTGTTGCCGCCTGAGCTGTGGAGGTTCCCGATTTGCTCGAGGCGTTGTAAGATGATTTCACTCATGGACGAATCTCCATTGGGTCTTGGCTCGAGGGTGTTGTTTGCACCGCTTGAGCTTTTTTATTGTGTGGTTGCTGCTTTTCTGCTATAATGGACTCAC
>JANYFS010000047.1 GCA_025359705.1 Deinococcales bacterium
CCAGTGCATAGTTATCGGCCCGCAACATGCCGCCAAAGGCGCTGGTGTTTTCGTTCCATAAGGCAACGATGGTGAACATCGATAGCAGCAAACCACCAATTCCCACATAAGCTACGGTACGTCTCGAGACATATAGGCCACCCAAGGTGGCAAAAACGGCGGTAGCCAGCACGATCAAAATGGGCATCATTGGCAGCAGGGCGACATCTGGAAAAACGAGTGGATCTGTTGTTATGGGGGACATTTATTGACCACCTACCAAAAGTTTGATTAAAGCGTCGCTCGAGGGTTGAATCAAGGCCAGCGCGGGGCTGGAATACACCCCAAACACAATCAAGACCGCCACTGAAGGCAGCAAAACCGCCCACTCGAGGGGTTTGATATCGTCTTGGATCACTTCAGGAGAATCGCTCGAGGCGTGACCGTGGATGTCCACCGTGCGGCCTGGAGAATTTTCCCAAAAGGTGCGCTGATAGGCGGTGAGAGCGTAGGCAGAAGCGGCAATGGTGGCAAGGCCAGCGGTAAAGCTGATCCAGGGGCTAACCTGGTAACTGCCGAACAAAATGCTGAACTCGCCCACAAAACCCGCCAAGCCAGGCACGCCAATCGCAGCCAGCCATAAGACCATGGTCAGGCCGCTGAAGATGGGTGCGCTGTCCATCACCCCGCCTTGGTTGACCGTATGTGTGGCGTTGCCCCGCGTTGCCAACATCCCCAGTCCCAAGAACAAAGCGCCCATGTACACCCCTTGAAAGGCCAGCAAATACATCGCGCCCGTGGCAGCGGTGGCGTTCAGGCTGAACATACCCAGGGCCACCATGCCCATGTGCGACAAACCCGCGTAGGCCAGCAGCCGCTTCCAGTGGGTTTGGTTGAAGGCAATCCACGCCGCATAAATGGCGGTGAATGCACCAAAGGCCATCAGGGGGAGTTGCAGGGTTTTGGCGGCTTCGGGGAACAGCGGCAGCGTCCAGATGAACAGGCCGTAGCCACCCACTTTGTAGAGGGTTCCCATCACATCGGCAACCCCGCTATCGTCGTTTTGCTCGTGGAAATCCGCCAGCCAGCCGTGCAGCGGGAAGATGGGCAATTTGACCGCAAAGGCTGCCAAGAAGCCCAAAAACAAAATCATTTGCACATTGCTGGGAATGGGGTGCTTGAGCAGTTCCTCGAGGGCAAAAGTCGGCGAGCCGCCATACACCTTGACCCCAATAATTGCCAGCAGCAAAAACAGCGAACCCACAATGGTATAGATGGCGAATTTGGTTAAAGCCTCGAGCCGTTTTTCTTTGCCATACACCGAAAGCAGCAACAAAGAAGGAATTAAAGTGGCCTCGAAGAAAATATAGAACAACACCAAGTCTCGAGCGGCAAAGATGCCCAGCAGCCCTGTTTCCATCATCAGGGTCAGCACCAGCATCGCCGAGTTGCGCTCGACCCGCCAACCTGCGTAAATGATTGCCAGCAAGGTCATAAATACCGTGACCAGCGACAACAACGCACTGACTCCCTCGAAGGTGACGCTGTAGGTGATGCCGAGCTGCGGAATCCAAGAATAGGTCTCGAGGCTCGCGCCATTGCCCACATTCCCCAAAGCCATACCGATGCCCAAACCCAAGGTGAGCGCGGCGCTGAGGACAGCCACCAAGCGCTTAATGGCGCGGTCACGGAACAGCGGCAGCAAAATAGCTGCGATCAGCGGAAGAAAAATAAACAGATGAATCATTTTCCACCCAACACTTGTATGAGCAGATAGCCCATCAGAATCACGGTTCCAACCAGCATCGAGGCGGCATACGAGCGCACAAAACCGTTTTGCAACAGTACCGTCCACCAACCAGGGCTGCTCGAGGCCACCCCCGCACCTTCGATGGTTCCCGCCACCCCACTGTCCATCTGCTCGAGTCCTTTGGCGATGGCCCTCGAGGGGCGGCCCACGGTTTCGTCGTAGAGATTGTTGAGATACAGCGCATTGTAAGAGGTCGGCCCAAAGAAGCGCATATCGGTGAGTTTACCCATGCTATTGCGAATAAAGGCCATGATGATGCCCAGCACACCCGCACCCACTGCCAAGGCAATCAGGATGTACTCGGTCTCGAGGGGCGTTTCACCTCTGGGGGTTCCCAGCACAGGAGCCAAGAATTCCTCGAGCCAGTTGCTACCTATAAAGTGTGGCAAGCCCAGCAAACCCGCACCCGTGGTCAGCACTGCCAAAACCAGCAGTGGCACACTCATGGTTGGGCCGCTTTCGTGGGGGTGAGCGGTTCCACGGTACTGGCCTTGGAACACCAGCAAATACCAGCGGGTCATATAGAAGGCAGTCATTAGGGCCACCGTCAAACCGATGATATACAGCGGCATGTTGTGTTCGTAGGCCGAAAGCAAAATGGCATCTTTGGAGAAAAAGCCCGCCAGCGGCGGAATCCCCGCAATGGCGAGGGTTCCAATCAGGCTGACCGCGTGGGTCAGGGGCATTTTCTTGGCAAGGCCGCCCATTTTGCGGGTGTCTTGCTCGCCGTGGCAGCCGTGAATCACACTTCCGCTCGAGAGGAACAGCAGCGCCTTAAAGAAAGCGTGGGTGATCAGGTGGAACATAGCGGCCCAGTACGCGCCCAGGCCCACTGCCAAAATCATGTAGCCAATTTGGGAGACGGTGGAGAAGGCCAGAATTTTCTTGATGTCGTATTGGTTGATCGCCGAAAGCGCACCATACAGTGCAGTCAGGCCACCCACCCAGGCCACCCAGGTTTGGGCCAGCGGTGCCAAGTCGAACAAAAAGTGTGACCTCGAGATCAGGTACACCCCTGCTGTGACCATGGTGGCGGCGTGAATTAGGGCCGAAACGGGCGTGGGGCCAGCCATTGCATCGGGGAG
>JANYFS010000074.1 GCA_025359705.1 Deinococcales bacterium
CAAAAGTGACTCGAGCGTGCAAGGGTTTGACTCCGCAGAGTCAACTCGTCAAGACTCGTCAACACATCCTCACACGCTCAAGTCAACCTCCCCCGAGGAGCAAGAGGTTGAGTTAGCCCAATTCATTGAGGAGATGCAAGATTCGGTCAAAGAGAGCATGGATGAGCTGATCAAGGATTTTCAGGAGCAGGCAGGTACGATCTGTATCAAACGGGTGGCCGAAGGAAAACTCAGCTTCTCCCAGATCACCGAATTCAAGACTAACTACGTATTGCTCAAAGTCCTGAAATTCTTGACCGAGTTGGCTGAGTCACTAGCCATGCCTCTGGAGATATGGCAGAACTGCATGAGAGAAACCTACCCTACGGATGCCACTGTCAAGCAGATGGAATCTTCACCCCCTACTCTGGAGAGTCTGCGCGACCTGGCCTTTAAGTTAGAGCTATACGGTTATCTCCAACAAGAGGGGGAAGTAGATACTTCCTCTGATTCCTAAGCAGTACCCACCAAGCAGTACCCACCAAGCAGTACCCACTTGAGGGCGCACTCTGAGGTAATATGTCTATCCCAGCCTATCCTTATACGCTCACGCCCAACACCGCCGAGAAATTGCGTGCGGTAAAGCGTGATGCAGAAAAAGCCAACATTACAAATGCGCTACTTGGGCATCACGTGATGGAATCCAGCTACGGACGCAATCTCGAGAAAACCCTGACCACTGCTCTGGTTCAACGCAATGTGGCTGCTGAGTATGGTTTTGCCTCTATGTCTGAGACCCCCATCATCACTGAGGTCGTCAAGGTCAATGTTCCCCGCGCTGAGGTGCAGATTTCAGGGGAGCGCTTCACGATTGAGGGGGACAACCCCGACGGCAGTCAAACCTTCGATCTGACAGGTCAATCTTATGGCTTTTACGCCATCATCCTCGAGACATGGCACGCACTCGTTGGGGCCACCACTTTGAACAAGGCTACCGAACCCGCGATCTACGCAGGGGTGATTGACAACAAGAACAAACCCGATCAGGGGCATTTCTACCCAAGGGGGAACATAGATCGTATTGGCTCCTCAACCTTAGTCCCTGACGACAACTTTGTTTCCCTAACGGTAGTCACTCAAAAGTTTGAGCAGATCCAGTACCGCTTAAGGATGGTTCCAGATCAGAACCTCACCAGCATACCTACCCCTATCACCTTTGCTCCCGATGCCCCACCTGTGTTTTATCAAAGCGTTCCCAACAATCCTTACGTGGTCGAAGCTACCCTGCCCACTTCCCTCCTCTCGCACACAGTGGTGAGTGATGGCAAGATGCGTGCGGTCAAACTGGCTGTGGTTGAATACACAGGTACGCTCTCGAGGCTGTACCTCACCGATGCTCGGTTTGAGTTCCCCCCACATACCGACTTGGGTCAACCACCTATCCCCATCATCCTCAACCGTAAAGAGTATGGGGAATATATTGAGACGCGTCTCAAGAATCTCCAGAATGAACTCCTCGCCGCCGAGATCCGCCTTGACCGTCTCGAGGATGTTCAAGGGGTGGTCGAGCTAAAGATTAACGGTTCTATCGTCTGCTCCACTTTTGGCTTTGCCTCTGTGTCTAATCAGTTCATCCCCTTCTCTAACGAACTCGCAGATATTCAGCTTCTGCATGATCCGATTACTGACCCCGGACGTGTCCACAGTATCTTTAACGGACGGGTGGTGGTCAATATCAATGTGACCTTCCAACCCAGTCCATTAGGGTTTCGCTACATCGCCCTGTGGAGGAATGGACTACTCACCCCTTGGCAGGTTTCCGCCCCCGCATCCAATGTGCTGCCCAATGCTCTCAACCTCACTGCTGAGATTTCGGTATCGGCAGGGGACTATCTCGAGGTGGAGATGGCGCAGGATAGCGGTCAGACGGTCAATGTGGTAGATGCTTACTTTAGCGTGAGGCGGGTACTATGAATGTATATAACACTGTTCTGATGGAGTTTGAGGAGTTTATCTCCCTTGCCGAACTTACGGATACCGACATTGCCAAGTTGCGTGGCCCCTCTTTCAAGCTCCCCGCACGTACTTTCGCCTCATGGTGTCGCTTCGCTCGAGGGGTCATTGGTGAGGTCAGGCAGATTCAGGTCAGGCGAATCTTCTTTGAACCTGCTGCGCCCTCCATCATCATCAAATCAGGGGACTTCACGACCAATACGGTTACGGGATTTATCAACACCCTAGTGTTTCAAACGGACTCGATCAATGTGGTTGGCCCCATTGCCTACTACACCCCACACCTCACAGTAAGGACGTTGAGTGGGAACCCTACAGGGAGCGCAAAGACACTGGTCTTCCCAAACAATTCCCTGTCCTTCAATACGGCGGGGGATGTTGCAACGATTACCTTCCCCAGTGGTGGAGGGGGCGGTGGTGGAGGGACATCCAACCCTGAGTTTCAGTGGTCACTCTCTTCTCCTGTAGGGGAAACCCCTGTAGTGATCAATATTGCGAGTGGTAGGGCAATCGTTGACCCAAGGGGGGATCATCTTGATTACTACCCCGGTACTCTTCGCCCCATTGCCGCCTCGATCCGCACCTTCACCGCTGACGGAACCTATTGCGTTGTCGTGGATACCGCAGACCTGTCGGCGGAGCAGTATTACGAAGCGTCGGGTGTCCTCCGAGCTGATCCCAATTTAGATGATCTGACCCCTGAGTGGCCCGATTACGGAACAAGGCATATTCAATGGTGGAAACGCCTCGAGCGAGTCCCTATTTGGATTCTCAAGGTTGAGACCATATCGGGCATAACCACCGTGACCCAAATCAGGGATCTGCGTCCAACGGGATCTGAGCCTTTTTTGCGTTTCTTTCTTACTCACCAAGGGGAGGCAGTTCAGAACCTACAGACCCTCAGTACGGAACTTGCGAACAGTGTATATACTCTGACCCAGAGTCCTCAATGGCGTGGTGAATGGTCAAGTGTAAAAACCTTTAAATATGATGATCTGACATGGTATGGCGGTGTGTTCTATCGAGCCAAGGGAGTCAGCACCAACCAAGCCCCTCCCAACCCTACCTATTGGGATGTGTATTCGGCGGGGAGTGGTACTGCACCCAGTGTGGCAGTAATTAACAATTACAGCAATGTAGTGACCTACGGCCTACACGAGACTGTGGTAGATCCGTCCACACTTAGACAATCCCGATCATTGCTGAACCCCAACACAGGCAATGCCCTCTCTTCAACAGGAGCATGGCAGGACATCAGTCAAGACGGAATATTGATCAAAACTGTGGACAACGCAACCAACGGGGCAATCAAAACCCTCGAGCTTCCAAACGGTACACTCTCAATTGCTGGAACTGTGGCAACATACACCCCTACTACGTCAGGCGGAGGAGCGAGTTTAACCGTCGAAGAGGTTGATGGTGCGCCCACAGGGGTAGCTACTACGTTGAGATTCCCCAATGGGACGCTGACCAACTCGAGCGGGGTATTCACCTATACCCCCTCGAGTGCGGTAGTACAGTCTGAATTTACTTTAGGTTTTGGCGGTGTCCCTACCGCCAGTCAAGTGGACTTTCTGCCAATGGTAAGGGCGGGGAACATAGCGACAACCGGTCATGTCGCAATATCCGAAGTGGCTGCTACTGCTAGCACTACCTACAACATCCGCAAAAATGGCACGGTAGTTGGTACTGCTGTCTGGGGTGCATCTGCAACGACTGGCACAGCTACGCTATCCAGTACAACAAGCCACACAGCAGGCGATAAATACACCTTGACTGCACCTGCGACACCCGACACCACCCATTCAAATATCAGGGTGACATTTTTGGTCACAAACTGATGCGTGGCTCGAGTTCATTCCCTCGAGCGGCAGCGGGGCCGCCCCCAAGTGGTGAGACTGGGTATACCAGTCCGGGTGGCTCGATATTTAAATTGCAAGCCAATTTAACTACTGGAGTTTCTGTTGGTGGGGACATAGCAACGATCTTAGACAGGTCTGGCAACGCTACGGACGCGACAGTTGTCTCTGCTAATGCTACCTATCAGCTCGTCTCTGGTAAACCAGTGATCCGCTTCAACGGCAACAGCTATAATGTGCCGTTCTCTTTTACCAATAAGCCCGCAAATTGGACAATCATAGCAGTCGCTTCGTTCGCAACTATAGCCAGTTCTCAGTTCATTTGTGGTTCAATTGATGGTAGTGGATCAACCGCTAGAGCGTGGGGCGTTGTGGGCAATGTAGGCGCAGCATTAAGCTATCAGTTTGGTGACGATTCTACATATAGCTACGCTGTCGGTACGAACCCTGTCATAACCGCAAATGTACGCTCACGATTAGCGATTAGGTATATAGACGGCAATGTGGGCGCAACCTTAAATCAAAATGGGTCAGCCGTAGCCTACGGTGTGTCTGGTAGTGCGGTACATAGCACAGGCACAGAACAGCCATTTTCGATTGGTAGGGCGGGTGCATATACTGGCGGTTTCTTTACTGGAGATCTTTACTATCTACAAATCTGGCCTCGAGCGCTCACCGACTCTGAACTTGCGGCGGTGGAATCCACCCTGATCAGTGCGGGATTCTAAGGTGTTCTCTTTCGTTGTCACCACTCATCAAGGGGACGTTCACCTCGCCCTGCGTACCCTTGAGGGGCTGGCCCACTTCCACCCTACTGCTCCGAGAATAGTGATAACCGATGGGCGAATTGATACCAGTAGCCTAAAGAAACTTGGGGAATACACGGACATGGATATGCTCGTTGAGGGGGGCGAGCTGACCGCCCCCTCTCTCGGTACAGCATGGCTCGAGCGCCTATTGAAGACCATGCAATACCGCACCCTATCCCCATTTGTTTTTAAGATTGACCCAGACACCTTACTCACCAGAGCCTTTCAAGACCCACCCGATACCGACTTCCTCTCCGTCCCCGGTGATGGAGGGGGTGCTTATGGGCTATCCCGCAGAGCTGTAAATATGATCCTCGAGAGTGAGGTCTTATCCAAACTGACCAGCCGTAACTACCGTTACCAGCGTAGGGATGGAAGGTACGCGGTCTTGGAGGATATTCAGCTCAGGGACGCGGTTCGGATCGTGGGTTTAAGGCGGCTCGAGTGGAAGGAATTTGGAGGGCTTCGCTGGCCCACACCTTACACCGCGCAGGAGATCAGTGAGGTGGGTCAGAGGTGGCCCATTTTGCATCCCGTATTGGATCTGGGGTAAGAGTAGGACGTATCCACCCAACCTCCTAACCTGAGTCATGACAGCGAAACTCGACTCACATAATTTAGGGGCCATTCAGGTCGTAATCATGGCTCAGGTAACAGGAACCGACGACCTTGTACCGATTCAGGTAAACGAAGCAGGGCAGCTCATCACCTCTGGAACGGGTGGTGGTAGTGGTGGTGGCGGCGGCATCACTCCGATCACGCGCCTCGAGTACCGCAACACCATGCTGGGAAGCGCTTCTCAGAGTGTAAAAAATAGCGCAACTGCACTCTATGCTTACAACATCATCAATTTGGACGACACGCCTGTTTTCGTGAAGTTCTACAACAAGTCCAGTGCTGCCGTGGTCGCCAGTGACGTACCCATTATGACTCTCGCAATTCCTGCCCTATCCACGACCAATGAATCCTTTACGGGAACTGCGCTTAGGATTTTCTCCAGTGGAATGCAGGTTTTGTGTGTCACTGGAATTAGCGATACCGATGAAACCTCTCCCTCCGCACAGGTTGTGCTGGAAGCAACCTATGTCTAGCACCGCTTCTTTGGTTTCCTTCGCAACTGCTGTAAACCAAGAGTCTCAGATTTCTCAACTTGGCAGTATTTCCTATGCCGTTCAGCTCTCGGCAACGGAGACTACAGCAGCCACGATTGCGGCGAAACTCGAGGAAATGCGGCTTCTGCTTGTATATCCGCACAATACCTATTACACCGAAGGACTTTCTGTCACCCCAGATGACACAGACGACCTCTCTGTCTTTTACTCGGCCCTCAGTGTCAATTTTGACGGGAACGTTAAATTGCAGTTGCAGGACAATACGGGGTCGAGTTTTATTACCGTTTACTTACGCGCTGGGGTCATCTACCCATTCAAGGTTCGTAAAGTCTTTGCCACTGATACGACCGCCACAGGCATTACCGTATGGCGCTGACCACTGACCCTATTGACATAAACCTTATGTTGTCCACAGTTGGGATAGCTGGAGCGCCGCCAGAAACGACTATTTTAAGTACATCGGTTGCTGATCCAGCACAAGGACTTAATGCCGCACGCCTCGGCTTCAGTGGAGACTACGCGGTATTAACCACAATGTCGGATAGTGCTGGCCTTGGTGGAAACACTTATGTGTTTCCACTGTGGCTACGTAGTGACACCCCAGACGTAGTTGTTAGCGTGCTTGTGACCGACTAACCCTTGGATTGGGGCTTATCGCAACTATTCGTATGTAACCCAAGAAGACCTCACAGTGTCTTGGGTGTCTTTACACACTCGAGCCTTAAGCAACACTGAGGTTGCCGAGAACGCCGCTGTTATTGCGCTTCGCCCACCCGCCACTGTCACCCATTAGATGTCGTAACCACCCACCCCTTTAGGTTGGGGCTATGAAGAACCCCATCTTGCTCGAGGCGATTTATGTCTAGCTCTATTTCCTTGGCCCCCCCATTTTTAGGAAAGGCATCACTTGCTGATCTTATGGCGATCCCCAAACCCTCCAACCCATTTTGGGTAGGTGGTTACGAGTTCAACAGCCAAATTGGTTTCCCCAATGGTGGTTATGGCCCCACCGACCCAACACGTCAATGGAACTGGGTGGTTTCTGGGACAGCAGGTTCAACCACGCTCACGTATGTCAGTGGGGATCTATTTAGCGACATCGGAACCTCACCTTTCTCGGTAGTCATCCATCACACGAATGGAGAGTGGCGAGTTTATAGCGTTCTGACCTCGAACGGTTCCACCATTACGTTAAATAGGCCACTCGACTTTGCCGTGACTTCTGGGGCGATGAGTAATCTTCACTTTCAGGGTAATCATCTGACTGAAAATGGTTACTACGCTTTGGCAGACCATATCTACACATTCCCACGCAGTTATGCTTCAAGGGATAATTACCTCGAGCGGTTCCTCCCCACCGACACGGTAGGCAAGTGGGTAGTAATTGGTGGGGGCAACCCTTACAACATCACCTACAACAATGGTGCTAACTCGAGTCGCTCAGACAATCGAATCTTTGCTGCCTCAGCGCGTGGGCTGGACATGGTAACAACTGCCACGGGTCAAGGCATCCAATGGCCCGCCCTAAACCTGAATCAACGCAAAGGCATCCTCGAGATCAATCTGGGCCTCCGCGCGGGTTCGACGGGGCTACTGACCGTTACGTTTGACGGTCAAGGGGCGTTTGGTCAGGTTCTGACCCCCGACTTTAAGACCATTCGTATCCCGTTCAATAACTGCAAAATAGCGACTATTACCATCACCAACAGCGACAACAGCGCTACGGCATTCACAGTCGGGCGTATCATCGCTTGGTCTAATTCCGCTCCCGCTGGGGGGCGTTTGTTCAACCCTTACGCAAAAGTTGTGATGCTGATGGACTCGTGGGGAGTTTTCCCCACATCAGCGAACGGGCAGAGTGGGGTTGCAGAGGCGGTTCGTAGGCGACTCGAACAGCGCATGTTCCAAGATACGGGCGTGCTTGTCCCTATCCAAAACTTCAGTAGTGGGGGGAAGACAAGCCGCTGGGCGCGTTGGTGGTTCAAAACCTACGTCCTAGACAATAAGCCTGACTACGTAATTATCGGACTTGGAACCAACGATGCAAATGGAATCTCCAGCGTAGAATCCCTCCCCGATGGTTCCACAGCAGCACAAGGGCCAGTCAGCGCGGCGGAATATGCCGAAAACATCAATTGGATGATTGCTCAGTGTGAGGCCAACGGAATCGTGCCTATCATCGTGCGCCCCTCGAGCAGTGGTGTACCCGGACAAGCACAGGCAAGAGGTGCGTATGACGAAATTCTCGCTACGGGGGGCGCACTTGCCACAGTAACCAACAGCTACGACAGTCTCTACGCCAATACCTTTTATGCAGATGCTTTGCAGGGCGGTGGCGGGCTGGGCGCAGGGAATCCAATGGCAATTACTACAACTCAGCCAAACTCGAGTGTACGGATAGGACTCGATGTCAAATCCAGTGCCGCTACTACAGGGGGTAGCTTATTTCAGGTCAGTAATAACACGACCCCTGTGTTTGGAATAGATTTTGACGGTTTAGTGGCGATGCCTAGATTCAGTATCGGCTATGTCAGTGGTCAGAACCAACTCCGTACCCCCATTACTGAACTTGCAAATCGAATTGCTTTGGTAGTAAACCCCGCGACGGGCAAGGGAATGCTGGTTTATTGTGACGGTACAAATTGGCGGTATGTCTCGGATGGCACGGTTGCGGTTTAAGCTCCGCATCGTATCCACAGTACGGGTAAAACTTAGACTATGACCAATTTTCGAGGGATCCCCAGAGTGAGGGTACGATGCCACTGAGAAGCGACAGCGTACCAGACAAGACTACGATCACGGTCTTTGTGGCAAGTTTAGTGGTCTCGATCATCGCCTACATCGCCAAGGCATATCAAAAAAACAGCAAAGAACGTCCAGCCAACTTCCCTGAATTCTTGGCTGGAGTTTGTGGTGCGGCGCTCTTCGGAGCAGTTGCGGGTGCGGCGGCTTTGGAATATCTCAGCATCTCGTTTACGGGTGTGATGGCAATTAGCGGCGCTGTAGCGTGGCTTGGGGGTGATGTATTCAGATGGGTAGCCTTGAGACTAATCACAAAGTATTTCAAGATAGAGTCGCCTCTCACGGTGGTGGATTCGGTCACAACAGCGAACTCATCCACCACCGTGAACCCAACGAACCAGAATCCGCCACAAGGGGGGTCGAACCCATGATCCCTCCCCGCAGCCGCTCCACAAGGGCGATATTCCAGTTTTTCGTAGTAATGATTTTAATTTTCGTCGCTGTTGTTTTTAAGCGCGAGGTTGGTCATCGTATTTTCATCTCCACTGACCCGCTCACGTTGTGTACCCAAGCCTCGAGAGCAATTGCGCTTCTGATGGGCTATCTGGCCCTAAGTAGTGGAGTGCGTCATAAAAAGCCTTGGAGGACATCAATCTTCACG
>JANYFS010000076.1 GCA_025359705.1 Deinococcales bacterium
TATCGGCGAGGAAGTTTGGCACCTCGATGTCGGCTCGTCGCATCCTGGGGCTGAAGAAGGTCCCAAGGGTTGGGCTGTTCGCCCATTAAAGCGGCACGCGAGCTGGGTTCAGAACGTCGTGAGACAGTTCGGTCTCTATCCACTACGGGCGTAAGAGATTTGAGGGGAGTTGCTCCTAGTACGAGAGGACCGGAGTGAACACACCGATGGTGTATCAGCTGTCGTACCAACGGCATAAGTTGAGTAGCTATGTGTGGAACAGATAACCGCTGAAAGCATCTAAGTGGGAAGCTGGCCCCAAGATGAGATCTCTCACTGCGAGAGCAGGTAAGACTCCATCTAGATCAGGTGGTTGATAGGCGTGGGGTGCAAGCGTTGCGAGGCGTTGAGCTGACACGTACTAATAAGTCGAGGTCTTGACCTCTAAGCAATCATAAAAGAAAGACATAAACCCTACACCTGTATTCTCGAGTCGTGCAAACAGAGTTACGATGTCCTCGAGGGAGAATCAAACCAAATCTCAAAGAAGAGAATCTTGAAAAGAGATGATCTAAAAGAGAGAAGAGGTAAACAGAACCCAAGAGAAGCCTAGAAAAAATGCTAGGTAATACAACGAAACTCAAGCATAAAAAGAGAAGCCCCCGTGTTCATAGCGTTACGGAACCACCCTACTCCATCTCGAACTAGGTCGTGAAACGTAACTGCGTCGATGGTACTTGGAGAGAGATTTCCTGGGAGAGTAGAGCGATGCGGGGGTTTTATTTATATATATAGATCTGGAAATATGAAGCTCGAGCGGCTATAATGGCTCGAGCGAAAAGTGGTACAACGCTACAAAAGCAGTAAAAATCCAACAGGAATGCGGGAGTAGCTCAGTTGGTAGAGCGCAACCTTGCCAAGGTTGATGTCGAGAGTTCGAGTCTCTTCTCCCGCTCCAAATTAAAAGCCCCAATCTTAAATGGTTGGGGCTTTTTGTTGTGTTTTGGCGGGCTAACCAATCACTTTATCGCGGTACACACTTTTAATGGTGGCAATCTTGAGGGGGAACCGTCATTTTGGCTCTGCCTTTTTGAGTAATGTATGCGCTCAACTCAAGGAGGGTGTTTAGGGCGGGGTATTTTCTTGAAAGCAGCACTTCCTCGAGGATTCACATGCGGCATTTCTCTTAATTGTGCATCTGAAGCCCGTAGAACCATGAGTGAAATTCATCTTTGTAAGTCGATAGGATATATTTTTTCTGAGAGAAATTTGCTTTGCGAGGGAAGTACTGTACCATTTGGCATAAAAAAATCACCCTCGAGCGAACCTTGGGTGGTATGAAACGAAAAATTCGGCCCTGTGTACTTCTAGGCCGATTGATAAGTAAAATTATATCCCACTATGCAACCCCTGTCAAGCTTATGCACTCGAGGAAAAATTACTCGAGCCACACGGTAAAAATTTTCTTGCACACAAAAACTTATACCTAAAAAACAGCACCCCAACACTCGAGCGAGGGATGCTGTTTCTTTCAAACGAAAAACGAATTACGAAAAACTGCTTAAACCTCGAGGGCTTTTTTGCTGATGAACGGCATCATGTCGCGCAAACGGCGGCCCACATCCTCGAGGGGATGATCGGCGGCAGCTTGTCTCCACGCGTTCATTTTGGGGCGGCCTCCGCGACCATCCGCTACAAACTCGGCGGCAAATCCACCGTTTTGGATGTATTCCAAAGCGTCTTCCATCGCTTTGCGGCTTTCGGCACCGATCACTTTGGGGCCGGTCAGGTAGTCGCCATATTCGGCGGTGTTGGAGATGCTGTGGCGCATTCCTGCGAAGCCTTTTTCATAGATCAGGTCGATGATCAGCTTGCATTCGTGCAACACTTCAAAGTAGGCAATTTCGGGCTGGTAGCCCGCGTTGGTCAACACTTCAAAGCCGTTTTTGATCAGGCTGGTTAGGCCACCGCACAATACGGCTTGCTCGCCAAACAAATCGGTTTCGGTTTCTTCTTTGAAGGTGGTTTCCAGCACGCCAGCGCGGGTGCAACCGATGCCGCGAGCATAAGCCATAACTACTTCTCGAGCATCGGGGGAGACAGCTTGTTCGATGGCGAAGATGCCTGGCATCCCTGCACCTTCGACGTAGACACGGCGCAGCATGTGGCCTGGGCCTTTGGGGGCCACCAAAAACACATTGACATTGGCAGGAGGTATCACTTGCTTGAAGTGGATGTTGAAGCCGTGACCAAAACCCAGGTACTTGCCTTCGGTCAGGTGAGGTTCGACGGATTCTTTGTAGGTGTCGGCGATGTTTTCGTCGGGGATCAGCATCATGATCAGATCGGCATCTTGGGTGGCCTTCTCGATGGTATCCACCCGCAAGCCTGCGGCTTCGGCTTTGGCGCGGCTGCTGCTGCCTTCACGCAAACCGACCACTACATTTACTCCGCTGTCCCGCAGGTTTTGGGCGTGGGCGTGGGCTTGGCTACCATAGCCGATGATGGCAACCAATTTATGCTCGAGGGGGGCTAAGCTGACATCTGCGTCGTAATACATTTTTGCAGTCATGTTGTATTTCTCCTTGGGGTTCCGTATTGCATTCCAAAGCTCGAGAACTGCTAAAACATGTGGCTCGAGGTTTTAGGTACAGCACAAGTACCATAGTCTATCCTGCTGGGGGCAAATTCTGGGGGGTGGGTGCTTAGACAGCCCTGCGTTTTTACCCCGCATAAAATATTGGCAACTCGAGTACATCTGGGGCCGTATCCAAAAACAGCACGATCTTGCTGGATCTCGAGACACCTTCAAATTCGTAGGACGGGAGAAATAGTTTATGACACAGATAAAAGGGCGTGTGGGTGGAATTGGGTTGGGTTTTGATTTGGCCCTCGAGTGCATTGGAAACAAGGTTTGGGGGCGCATTGGTGGGATTTCTAACGGTGCGGATGTCCAGCTCGAGCGGCACGGACATCAGGATGGAGATCCGAGGGGCGGGCATATTTCGGGACGGGTGGGTGGTAGTGTAATGGGTTTTGATGTGGTGGGGATCTGTTCGGCTCAGCGCGTGGAGGTACGGCTGGGTGGTGTGACTTTGGGCGAAGATCTACGGCTCGAGATTACGGAAAATATAGCGACGGGTCGCTATGGTGGCACATTTGAAGGCAAGGATGTTCACTTGAACTTGCACGATTCCACCCTCGAGGGGCGAATTGGTGGGCCAATAGAGGGCAAAAGTGTACGCATCTCCAGTGATGCTCCGCTCGAGGTGTCTGCGTTGATGGCGGTAGTGGCCTATAAACTGCTCGAGGATCAAAACAGTCACAGCCAAGGTGCAGCAGGTGTGTAGCTAAACCAAGTTGCCACACCAGAATGCCAAGGTTGGTCAGGTCAGGGTATCCCGCAAAAAGCGCTCGAGGGGTTTTGTAAATTTTTCTGATTTTCTGATTTTTTGCACCCTGTCTTTCTGGTGTGTGGGTCTTGTATACTGAAATGCTTCTCGCAAGCAGAGGAAGGAATAATACCATGTCAGATGATCACACCAACCCCCCAGAGGAATTGAAACCTCTCATTGATGCCCTAAACGACGGCGAACTGGACGAGGATAGTGAGGCGGACGCGCTCGAGGAAGAACAGTACGATGATGCTCACGATCATGACCAAGATGATCACGACGATAATCACGACGATAATCACGATCATGAAGATGATGATGACCTCGAGGACGAAGACGACATCCATGATGAATTGGATGACGACGAAGACAGCGATGAAGATGGTGACGAAGAACTCGAGGATGAAGACGGCGAAGAACTCGAGGATGAGTTTGTTGATGTTGAAGAACTGATGCAGCGGCTCGAGTCGATTGAGACCAAAGTTTTGGATCAAGGCCGCGAAATTATGGCCCTGCGCCGTGAATTGCGCGATATGAAGCAGGGTGGCAAAAGCGCCGAACCCCGTAGTGATTCCCGTGAATCCCGCCCACCCCGCGAAGGTGGATTCCGCCCCCGTGAAGAGCGCAGCGATTCGCGCCCGCCCCGTGAAGGCAGCAGCTTCCGCCCTCGAGAGGAGCGCAGCGATTCGCGCGATTCGCGCCCGCCGCGTGAAGGTGGATTCCGCCCCCGTGAAGAGCGCAGCGATTCGCGCCCGCCGCGTGAAGGTCGTGAAGACCGTGACCGTGGTGAACGCAGTGAAGGTGGATTCCGCCCCTCGCGTGAAGGCAGCAGTTTCCGCCCCCGTGAAGGCGGAGACCGAGACTCGAGACCCCGCAGTGAAGGCAGCAGTTTCCGCCCGCGTGAAGGCGGCGGCAGTGACCGCCCCCGTGGTGGCAGCAGCGATTTCCGTCCCTCGCGTGAAGGTAGCAGTTTTCGCCCCCGCGAAGGTGGCAGTGACTCGGGAGCCCGCAGTGAAGGCAGCAGTTTCCGCCCGCGTGAAGGTGGCAGCGATTCTCGTGGCGGCAGCGACTCGAGACCCCGTACCAGCGATTCTAAACCCCGTCCCCGCAAGGATTCGGGCTGGGGCAAGCGCTAAATACCCACTGTGAATGTGGATTTGTGCTGAACTCGAATCCATACCAAAATATCTTTTAATCCGAGTATCGGAATCTCTGCACCACCTTAGAGATTCCGATATTTTTTTGATGTGCATTTCGGGAGTTTCAATTTTGAGTTGCAATTCTATTTTTGTAAAAGCCTTACCCTAAAAGTCAGACTTATGACCCGAACCAATACGCCTATACCTAACCCTACCCAACCTAAATTTTTCCGAACCAAAGGCCATCTTTTGCTGTGTCAAAACGGTAACTGTCAGACTCGAGGGGCAGCTCTTTTGCACAGTGTTCTCACCCGCAGCCTCGAGCAACACCATTTGATCTATTACAAATCGGGTGGAACCCTTCGCTACACCACCTCGGGATGCTTGGGAGCCTGCTCTTTTGGCCCAATTATGGCCTGTTACCGCAACACCCAAGAGGGTAAGGGTCTCGAGGAAGCCTGGTACGCGGGTGTGACCCTTCCCCTAGCTCTCGAGGTGGCACAGGCGATTCAACATGACCGCCCTTGGCCCAGCCAAAACCGTTTTGATCTGGCTAATCTGGCTACCAACCTGCCTGCTAATGTGGCTACCAATCTGGTTTTGGGGGACAGCTAAACATGCAAGAAAGACCGCCTTTTACTGCACTGGCTGCGGTTTACGACGCAATTATGGACGAAGTTGAGTACGACGATTGGGCCGAATTTATCCTCGAGCTGCTGAATCAAGAAAACGCTAAGCCAAAAACCGTGCTGGATTTGGCTTGTGGTACGGGAAATAGCACCCTACCTTTTGTTAATCGTGGATATCAGGTGTGGGGTATCGATGCCTCGAGTGAAATGCTGGAGGTCGCCCGCCAAAAACTGCCCGAAGTACCGTTCCTCGAGGGAACCTTCAGCCATTTTGCCTTGCCCTCCACCATGCCGCAGCGCTTTGATTTGGTGACCTGTTTGTTTGATTCGCTGAATAATTTACTCGAGCCAGCGGCATTGCAAGTGGCTCTCGAGCGAATTTACAATCACCTCGAGCCTGGGGGTTGGCTGGCTGCTGACCTGAATACTCGGCTGGGGGTGCGCGAACTCTGGGAAGGAGACGCGCTCGAGGGGGTGGCGATCACCAGCGAACACCAAGAAGTGCATTACCACTGGTCTCACCACTATGACCCTGCCACCGAATTGGGAACCGTGCAAGCCTGCTGCCGCATGGGAGACCGCGAATTTCTCGAGCAGCATACCGAACGCGGCTATGATCCCGACGAACTCCAGCGTATGTGTTTGGCTGCGGGGTTCGCTCGAGTTTTACTCTACGAATACCCCGATTTTGCCACTCCAGATGAAGAAAGCCCTCGAGTGTGGGTGTTTGCTAGCCGGTGATGATGGGGTTTTAAATTACCTGCGGCGCACTGCACCGCGTACCGCTACCGCACTCGAGGGATCTTCGGGCCAGGCGTGTTTGGGGTAGCGGATTTTGAGTTCTTTTCGGACTTCAAAATAGGCATTTTTCCAGAAACTGCGGAGATCTTGGGTCACTTGCACGGGGCGGTAGGCGGGGGAAAGCAGGTGCAGGGTCACGGGGATGCGCCCATTTGCCACGCTGGGGGTGTCGGTCAGGCCAAAGACTTCTTGCAGGCGTACCGCCAACACGGGTGAACTGCCATCTGGGTGGTACTCGAGGGTGATCTGGGAACCGCTGTTGACCTGCATTTTGGCGGGGGCCAGTTCCTCGAGGGTGCGGCTTTGGTTCCAGTCCAATACTTGGGAAAGAATTTGGAACAGCTCGAGTTTGGCAAAATCTTCGCGGCGGCGCACCGTGTTGAGATGCGGGGCCAACCACACTTCCAAGGTCTCGAGCAGGCCCGCGTCTGAAACATCGGGCCAAGATTCACCCTTTTCAGCACCCAACCAGACCCGCAGGCTTTGCACCCGCGCCCGCCATTGCAATAGGGCGGGAGTCCAATTCAGCAGCGCTAAACCTTCGCCATACAGCACTTTGCACAAAATCTCTTGGCGTAGTGCATCTGGGATTCGCTCGAGGGCTTTACTTTCCAAAACCAATTCGCCTATTTTACGCTCGAGACGGGCCAGCAAAACCCCGTTTTGTTTGTCCCAAGAGACATTTTTGTGGTTGCGAATGGCCCAAGGGATATCCAAAGGCTCGAGCGGAGCCGCCAAATACACCTGCCCATCCACGGTTCCCGCGTCCATGTGGGCCACCGCCAGCCAGGGTTCTCCTGCGAGGGGGTCGTCTTCGCGCAAACGCACCCCCCGCCCGCTCGAGAGGCGATAGCTAAGCCGTTCGCCGCTGCGCTTCTGGGCGATGCGTTCGGGATAGGCTAGGGCCACCAGTTGGCCCACCACAAAAGGATCAATGGGGTGTGAATCGCTTTGCACTTTGAGCAATTTGCGCCACTGCGCCGCCAGTCGCTCGATTTGGGCAAAACTTCCGCCTCGAGTTTGATGAGTTTGATTTCGAGTATTTCTCAAACCCTCGAGCCGCACAACCAAATCCGAACCAACTTCCAATCCCCGCAAAGGATCACGTTCCTCGAGCAGTGCCGCCAGATCCGCCGCCAAAGCGCCCCAGCCCAGTGTTTTGCCCTCGAGCAGCAGATGGGCCAAGCGGGGGTGGGTGGGCAAAGCCAGCATTTCTCGGCCTCTGGCGGTGATTTTGCCGCCCACAATCGCATCCAACGCCTCGAGCAAAACCCGTGCTTGCTCGAGGGCCACTTTGGGCGGGTTTTGCAGCCAGCTCAGCTCGTTTACATCGTCCACCCCCCAAGCGGTTAGCTCGAGCAACAAAGGGGCCAGATCCGCCTCGAGGATTTCTGGGGTGCGGCTGCGCTCGAGGAAACGGC
>JANYFS010000086.1 GCA_025359705.1 Deinococcales bacterium
CTTCTAATTTTTTCCATTCCCATAAAGTACGTCTACTGATGTGATATATTTCACACAAAGCGGTATCGGTCATTTTTCCAGATTTAGCCATAATCATAATAGCTCTTCTTTTTTCTTCATTGTGTGCCATGCCCTATTCTAGCAGATCGTGTCCTTTTTTGCACGTAGTACTATATCAAGATTTCTGCAAGTAGAGAGGGTTAGGCAGCGCATACTGTATTGACCCAAAAGCAGCACCTCTCGGGCTGGGCCGCTTCGTAATCCTTCGGGAACGACACCTACGAATGATTAGAGCAGTTGTCCGTTTTCCGTCATGCGTGTTCCGTTTGAGAATCGTCGTGAGCATTGCCTCCCAAACGACGAGACTACTTTTTGACTGAGTGATTTATTCGTGTATCCCACAGACAAACGCTCTAAAACGATTACTCAATTTTCCAAACCGCACATTATTTAGACAAATGTTCTAATTTTGAAACGCTGAGCTACTTGAGCAATAACTGGAGTTTCTTGGTACCCTGCAACGCTCCGATCTCTCAAATCCAGTGAGTAAGCTCTCATTCACCTAATTTATACAGATAAACGCTCTAAAGGATCTAATGAGTGAAGCAATAATCACCGATTGGGCAGATGTATAGACCAATTGAGGGAGTCACATTTTTACGAAGTGATCGATTAAATTTAAACGCATCGTAAAAATTGTCTTGATATTTAAAACTCATCTGGTAAAAATTGCATTTTGTTCAGTTTTTTGTTGACAAATCGCAGCGAAAGTGCAATAACTTGTTAGCAGAGCGCTCGAGAGTGACCAAGTGTACTCAAATATTTGAACGCTTTGAATTTTGCTCCTGTGGGGTTCGCACTTCCCCAGAACGTTTTAGCCAAAAAGTTCGAGTCAAAAACGTTTTACTTGTAAAAGTCTCCTGTAAAAGTCTGTAGCAGTGCAGTTGAGGTGTTTGGCGTGACCGAAGTGAAACTGCTGTATCCCAAAACGTTCCCGTACAACGCGTACACCTTCCTGGAGGCCGAAATCATGGATGAAATGACCCGCCGTAAATTTATCAAAGTGAGTACCGCAACCGTTGCTGCCAGCTCCACCTTGCCCTTATTCAATGTGGGCAAAGCCCAAGCCAAAAAAATCAGCATTGGATTTATCGCCCTAACCGATTGCGCGTCGGTGGTGATGGCAAAAGAACTCGAGCTGTTCAAGAAATATGGGGTGGATGTCGATGTGGTCAAGCAGGCTTCTTGGGCCGCCACTCGAGACGGTTTGCTGAGTGGAGATTTGCAAGCAGCGCACTGTTTGTTTGGAATGCCTTTTAGCGTGCATAGCGGCCTCGGTGGGCCTGCCGGCAAAGAACTCTTGATCGCTATGATCCTCAACAACAACGGGCAAGCCATCACCCTCGAGAAAGAATTTAAAGCCGCAGGCTTTGACTCCAAAAAAGTGAAAGAGCAAATTGACGCACGGGTACGGGCGGGTAAAGCCCCTACGTTTGCCATGACCTTCCCAGGTGGAACCCATGATATGTGGTTGCGCTACTGGATGGCTGCCAGTGGCATCGACCAAAGCAAAGTGGGGATTATTGTGGTTCCCCCCCCGCAAATGGTCGCCAATATGAAAGTGGGCAACATGGACGGCTACTCGGTGGGCGAGCCTTGGAACGGGGTGGGCGTGAAAGAGGCCATTGGTTTCACCCATATCACCAGCCAACAAATTTGGCGGCATCACCCCGAAAAAGCCTTGGTGGTCAACAAAGAATTCAGCGCCCGCAAAGATGAACTGAAAGCGGTAATGAAGGCCATCCTCGAGGCCAGCCAATGGTTGGATCTTCCCAACAACCGTCGTGGGGCTGCCAAAACCATTGGAGCTGCCAAGTATGTCAATGCACCCGCCGATGTGATCGACAAACGGCTCGAGGGGATTTACGACATGGGCGAGGGTTTGGGCGAGAAGAAATTCTTGGGCGACCAAATGATGTTCCACCGTGGCGGCGACACCAACTTCCCCCGCAAAGGTTTTGGGATCTGGTTCTTGGCCCAGTATGTGCGGTTTGGCTTGTTGAAAACTGCTCCAGACTATGCCAAAGTTGTGGATACTTTAATTATGGATGATCTTTATAAAGAAGTTGCCAAGGAAATGGGAATCAAAGTTCCCACAGACGATATGAAGCCCTTTTTAATGACTTTGGATAAAGTTAAATTCGATCCTCGCAACCCTGCTGCATATTTGGCAAGCGCGAAACTATAAATAAAATAATCCACTCGAGTTTTAATCCGCTCGAGTGGGCTGGGAAACCATAATAAGTGTTAAAAAACACGAGTAAGAGAATACGAGTAAGAGAATACGAGTAAGAAAACACGCAGAGGCAAACCACAATGGAAAGGGAGGATACCATGTACGACACGCAATCGGTAAAACAAACCAAAACCATCAACTTGGCCCCACTCGGTAAAAAGGTGCTATCGGGCGCGATTCAAATGGCTTATTTCTTGGCGGGTATTGGACTGCTGATCGCGGGCTATATGCTGACTGCGGTGTTCGTTAAAGATCTTCCTAGCTTGGCCCAAATTGGTGAAACCATGAAAACCTTGTGGTCGAACCCTTACTATGAAAATAGCCCCTCTGACCGTGGCATCATCAACTTGATCATCAGTTCGCTGGTGCGGGTGGGCAGTGGATTTATTTTGGGTGCAGCCATTGCAATTCCCTTGGGTGTTTTGATTGGTTCGGTGCCTGTACTTAAGAAAATTATTGACCCCGTAGTGCAACTGCTGCGCCCTGTATCCCCTTTGGCTTGGTTCCCGATTGGTTTGACCGTATTTAAATCTGCTGAACCTGCCACCGTATTTATCATTTTGATCACTGCTTTATGGCCCACCGTGATTAACACCGCCTTTGGGGTAGGTACTTTGCCCAAAGACTTTAAGAATGTGGCACGGGTATTCCGTTTTACGCCCGCTCAGTATGTTTTTAAAGTGCTGTTCCCTTTCGCTTTGCCCCACATTATCACAGGTTTGCGGATCAGTTTTGGGATTGCTTGGATGGTGATTGTAGCTGCCGAGATGCTTTCAGGTAAATCGGGAATCGGGTTTTATGTTTGGGACGCTTGGAACGCCCTAGATTTGTCTAAAGTGATCTGCGCCATTTTGATTATCGGAGTTACGGGCTTGCTGTTTGACCGCTTTTTTGGATTCCTCGAGCGTAAAGTTTCCTATGTCTAAACGGTTATCCGTTATCCGTTTAAAGTGGCTTTAGGTCAACAGGCTCGATCCTAGTTGCACGTCCCACAAGCAGGTGCTTGAAGTCTTTCCAAAGGAGAATCCCATGCTTATGACCCAAACTCCCCTCGAGCCTTTAATTCCATTGCGTTTTGATCGCAACGGCACACCCACTTTAGATATTGACCATGTTCATAAAAGTTTTGGCAATTATGTAGCCCTCGAGGATGTTTCTTTACAAATCTGGCCTGGCGAATTTGTTTCGCTGATTGGGCATTCGGGATGTGGCAAGTCCACACTGCTCAATCTGATTTCGGGACTGGAAAACCCCACTCAGGGAATGGTGCGTCTGAATGGGCAACAAATTGAGGGGCCAGGCCCAGACCGCGCGATGGTGTTTCAAAATTATTCGCTCTTGCCTTGGATGACCGTGACCCAAAATGTCCTCGAGGCACTGCGAGCGGCGGCTCCGCAACTGAGCAACCTCGAGCGCAAAGAGCGGGTGGAATCTTTTCTAAAAATGGTGGGTTTGTGGCAGCACAAAAGCAAGCGCCCCGCCGAGCTTTCGGGCGGCATGAAACAGCGGGTGGCGATTGCACGGGCTTTTGCCATTCACCCGCAGGTGTTGCTGCTGGACGAGCCTTTTGGCGCTTTGGATGCCATTACCAAGGGCAATTTGCAAGAAGAGTTGCTGAATATGTGGCAGCTCGAGGCGGAACCGGTCAAGGGACAAGAAGACCAGCCCAGCCAGAAAAAGAACGTGGTGATGGTGACGCATGACATCGACGAAGCCATTTATTTGTCGGATCGCATTGTGGTGATGAGCAACGGCCCCAAAGCCAGAATTCACCAAATTATCGAAGTCAACCTCGAGCGGCCCCGCAGCAAAGCCCAGTTGGTAGACGACCCCGAATACTTGCGCCTGAAAGCGCAGTTATTAGCGCTACTGAGCGTAGAATTGGCGCATCACGATTAAAGTTAGACATGATTGAGTTTTTGCCTCTCGAGGGAAGATTCGTTAGGCACACTTCGGTGTGTCTTTTTTTACGCTCGAGTTTTTGCGCTCGAGTTTTCATGTTTGGGGATTCTGGTTTAGAATATTGGCTCGAGGTAATCACATGGCACGAACAGATGCACGGGAACAGAAAAAGCTGGAGAAAGCAGCGGAACGCAAAGCCGAAAAACTTGCCATGAAGCAGGCCCGTTTTGAGGGCAAACCCATTTCAAATTCACCTTCGCAGTGGGATGTTTTGGAGTGCTGGGTTTCGGAAAGCTGGCAAAACACCCATGATATTTGCCAAGTGATTGTCGCCCGCATATCCCACAAAGGCGAAGTGGCTGCGGCGGCTTTTGTGGTGGATTTGGCCTGTTTGGGGATCAAAAATGCAGCGGCGGTGCGTTTCCCCAACATCGAGCGGTATCGTACAGGCATGGTTGAAAGCATGTCCCAAATGCAACAATTGGTGGAAGTGAAGTTGGATTTTGTGGCAAAACTGCTGCGAGAAGCCGCCAACTATGCCAAAAATCTGGGCTTTTCGGCCCATAAAGATTCGGTGCGTGCTTTAACCTACCTCGAGGGAGCCAACCCCGATGCGGTTAGCCAAAAGATCCCCTTGGGCGGTAAAGATGGCAAACCCATATTTATTCAAGGCCCACATGATAATGTAGAGCGCATTATGGCACAATTGACCCAAAAATTGGGCAGTGATGGTTTTAATTTTATCCTAAACATGCAGGGTATGGGTAGCTTGGGTTTTGATTCAGGCTTTACTCTTTTTGGCGACGACGATGACGACGATGATGGAGACGATACCATCATCATAGATGGCATCGAATATAAAACCATAGATGCGGAGTAATTCTTAATCTTGAACCCGAAAGCTCGAGTGCCAATGTGTAAAGGTGCGCTCGAGCAAATTTATGATTTGGTAAAAAGTAATACCCAAAACCGCCGCGATGGTGATGGCAGCCCAAACAA
>JANYFS010000102.1 GCA_025359705.1 Deinococcales bacterium
CAAAGGTTTTGATTACATCCTTGAGGTAAAACAATAAAAAAGGCTGAATAGCCCAGCGTCCTGTTTCGGTAAAGGCTCGAGTGAGAAACACCCACCGAAAGTCTCGGTATTCAGGTTTAAGATAGTCTTTGAGATCCAGAAGTTCGCTCGAGGAGATTTTAGTTTTGGCTTTGGGTTCTTTGACACTGAGCAAAGTAATGGTAGTGCAGATCAGTAAAACTGCAATTACAATGGCGTACTGGCTACCTCTATTAGTAGCGATGGTAAAAGCGGCTACTCCACCCGCTACTTGGCTAAATAGTTGAAAAAATCCCATCACCCCACTGGCGCGGCCCCGATCCGATTCGGGAACCACATCAGGAACCAAAGCAGTATAAGGACTCGAGGCCAGCGAGTTACCCAATTGCACCACAAGATAAGAAACAAAATAAAGCACATAGTTGGGGGCCAACAACATACCCAACAAGCCTAAAACATTGATCAGGGTTCCATAAATCAAGAAAGGCATCCGCTTACCCAATTTATCCGACCAAATTCCTAAAAAGGGCGGCAAGATCAGTGGAATGAGGGCCGGTAAGCCTTGCAAAAACCCTAAATAAACCCCTTTATCTTTTTCGCCTACCAAATGGGCCACATCTGCGGGCATAAGCAAAGGTATTAAAAAAAACCAATGAAATGAAAAGCCAAACCAGTAACTCGAGAGGGCAAAATAGCGCGATAGGGGCACTCGAGTTTTAACGAGGGCTTGGGGGTTCATTTCAGAGCGGCTCGTTCGTTAAATCCACCTGGCTCGAGGGTATCGGGAGCTAAATCGGCGGGTCTGCCCAGCGATTTGGCGTACCAAAACATCAAGGGACGGGCATCTCTGGCAAAGTGGTAGCCCAAACGCACCCAAAACTGTTCACTCGAGCGGTCTGCGGCGTAAACCCCCGCCAAAAGTTGGGTGTAGCGCCCCTGCAATTCCGCCTCGAGCGCGTGAATTGCCGCCCGACCATAGCCCAAACCCCGCAAATGGTCGGGAACCAACACCAAATTGATGGTGGTATCACCCTTTTTGGGATAATCAAATTTGTAATCCAGATAACCCACACACTCGAGATCTTTAAACAACAGCTCCAGACGGCGGCGCTCGTCTTGCAGGGCGTGAACAATGTCGGTGCTGACTTCTTGCAGGGTGGGATGGGTAGCACTAATCGATTTAAAATAATTGGGGGAATCCAAAAAAAGTTTATACAATAGCGAAGCATCGAGAATATGGATGGGTCTACGGGTGAGCATTAAAAATCCCTCCTGCCGAATTTGAAAACTGAACCACTCATCGTAGAATGGTTCTATGATGTCCCCCTGAGATTCCCCAACCTTGGACTCTAGTATGAAGGATTTTTTAAGATTTGAATAGCACCACACCCAACATGCCCCAAGCCCTGCTCAAACCCACTTCCTACCTCGAGCGACTGCAACACCCAGGCGCGGTCTTGGCTCCTATGGCGGGGTATAGCGATGCACCTTTTCGTCAACTCGCACGGCGTTACGGCGCACTTTGGGCAGTTTCGGAAATGCTCAGTGCAAGGGGGGTACTGGAGGGGGGAAGTAAAACGCTCGAGCTGGGGCAGCCTTACCCTGGCGAGGATCATTTGGTAATTCAGTTGTTTGGGGCGGATTCCCTCGAGGTTGGAGCCGCCGCCGCCGAGGTGGAGCGGTTGTACCAACCCCAAGGACTCGAGCTGAATATGGGTTGCCCCGTTCCCAAAATGCGCGGGCGGGGCGGCTCGTGTTTGCTGCAAACCCCCGAGCTGGCGGCGGAAATCGTCTCGAGCATGGTGCGGCACACGAATGTCCCGATCAGTGCCAAAATGCGTTTGGGTTGGGATACCAACCGTGCGCTGGAAATTGCCTTGGCCCTCGAGGGGGCGGGGGCGGCCTTGGTCACGGTGCATGGTCGCACCAAAGCGCAGCGCTATGAAGGCAAAGCTGATTGGGACGCGGTGGGGGCGGTGGCCTCGAGCCTAAAAATTCCCGTATTGCTTTCGGGGGATGTATGCAGCGTACAAGACGCTCGAGCGGCACTTGCGCTGGGGGTAGCAGGGGTGATGGTGGGGCGGGGCGCGGTGGGAAATCCCTTCTTGTTCCGCGAAATCGCAGGCGGCAAGCCCGCAACTCCGCTCGAGCGGCTGAAGGTGGCCTTGGAACACGCCGAGTTAAATGTGGAGTGGTACGGCGAACTGCGCGGTTTGCGGCAGTTGCGAAAGGTTTTGATCGGCTATGTTGCGGACTTTCCCGATTTGGTGGAACAGGTTAAGCGGATTGATACCCTCGAGGAGTTGCGGGTGAAGATTGAGGGCGAGCGAGCGGAAGGGTAAAACGCCAGTCAAAAACTCCCCTCGAGCCAAGCAATCTTTTTCTTACCGTCTTGGACAAAGCGGCACCTATCGGGCCTGTCCGCCTCTTACCCTCAGTCCTACATCCCCTCGAGCCGCCGCCCCACCTCCTGCCCCACCTGCTCCACTCGAGCCTGTAGTGCTTTGGTTTGGGCTTCGGCCTGCTGAAGTTTGTCCCGCTCGAGGCTGATAAAACGGGTAAAGGGGGCCAAAGTGTCGCGCAGACGGGCATCGGCTTTGTCTTGCTCGTTGGTGTATTCGCGGCGAATCAGGGTGTGCAAGGTTTGCTTGGTTTCGATAATGCGTTCCCGAATTTGGCGAATGGCGCTCGAGCGGCGCATCGGCAGCACCAAAGCCCCCACCCCTGTCAGCACCAAGCCTGCGGTAATGCCGGTAATATCCAGCGCAGTGGTGGAAACGAGAGCCACGGTCAGCGCACCCAAACCCACCCCACCCGCTGCGGTCAGGCTCGAGGTGAGCAGTGCGCCTTGTACACCCGAAACAAAACCCTTGGCATAGTCTTCACGGGTGCTGCTCGAGACGTGTTGCTCGGCTTTGTCGGAGATATTGGCGATCAGGCTGTTGCGGTCATATTGGAAACGGGTTTGGGCCAAATGGGTTTCTTGGCGGCCTTTCAAAAAGCGCTGTACATCCTCCCAGAACTGCAAATTGCGCTCCACAAAACGGTCTACGGTGGCCCCCAAAGTCTCCTCGAGGCGAACCGGCAAATCCCCCACTGCAAGGCGCTCGAACTCTTGCTCCAGCTCTTTGCCTCTCAGCAACTCGAGCAGTTTACGAAAACGCATTTTGTCCTCGATAAAGGCAATGGCCCGCTTGGAAAAGTCCTCGAGGTGTGCGTCTATTTTGAGCAATTGCCTGGAGAGTTCGCCGTCCATATCTAGCGTATGAATTTTTTGTTGTCCCTCGAGGTTTGCCAACAGTTCCAGATCTTCGCCCAGCACCTTTCGGGCCTGATCCACCCGCTCAAGTTCGCCGCCCAACAGTTGCCGCGAAACATGTAGGGGATTCTCCAGCTTTAAACGTACCCGTTCCCGCTCGCCCAGACGCGACTCGAGGGCTTCTTTAAACTGCCCAAAACCCACGTCCCCCCCACTTTTTTGATTGCGAACTTGGTTGCGGGCGCTGAGCAAATACACTGGTGGAGCCAAACCCAACACCGCTCGGGCATGGGTCTCTACAAAATTTTTCACCTCGAGCCGAGCCGCGTCGTTTTCCAGCAGATCGGCCTTGTTGATGATCATCATCACATTTTTGCCCCAGCGCTTTGCCAGCTCGAGGAATTGGCGTTCAGATTCGGAAAAAGGGCGGTCGGCACTGGTCAAAAACAGCAGCAAATCCGCGCGGGGTAAAAAGCCTTCGGTGAGTGCTTGGTGGCGGCGAATCACCGCGTTGGTACCTGGGGTATCCACCAAAGCCAAGTTTTCCAGCAGCGGCAAATTCACCTCGAGCCGCACCACATAGGGGTCATCGGTGGGGTGTTGCTTACCCGATGCATCCCCTGTTTCGTTACCTTTGACCAAAACATAAATGCGGTCTGTGGTCGGAGTCACCCCCTCGGCAAGCAGGTTTTGCTCGAGCAGCGCGTTTAAAAAGCTACTTTTGCCCGCATTAAATTCGCCCACCACCACCAGCAAAAAGGTTTCATCCAAGCCAGCCAGTGCGGTTTGAATATGGCTCAGTACATCAAAAGGTGCGCCACGCGCGGTCAAAAAAGCTTGAATATCGGCAAGCAAAGTGCGCTCGAGGGCCAATTGTTCTTGCACCACAGGTTGAATTAGCGCCATGCGCTGCCTAAGTTGGGTAACTTTTCAGATTGAAACATCTTTATATTGTACGAATTCATTTGCGTTTCGGCAGGATATAAACCGCAGCAGACACTATGTTGAATATTGGACTCGGTAAAAACTTGTCAGATTCTTGTAAGCGTTTTCAGAGTAAAGTTTTTTTACCTAATTTTACCTAAGCGGTTGAACCTAGCAAACCAGCACAAGAACGCGCTTCAAATCCTTTCACTACCTTCGTCGCACCCCACATCTGGTCATTATTCGGTTGTTTACGCTTACAACTTCCACCCCAAGATACCCAAGGAGAAACCCACCATGCTCGAAGGACACCTCGCCGCTCTGCCCCTAAGTGATTTGCTCATTTTGCTCCAACGCCAAAGCGGAATCCTAGAAATTACCACCGAATATGGCAACGCCAATTTGTGCATCGCCAACGGACACCTGATTTCAATCATCTCCAAGGGCATGGTCTATAGCCCAAATCAAGCGGTGGAAGCCTTAACCCCCATGATGGATCTCAACGGACAATTTCGCTTTCGTGCAGCAAGCCTGAAAGTGACTGGCAAAACGTTTCCCCTCGAGGAGTTGT
This sequence comes from Deinococcales bacterium, assembly GCA_025359705.1. GTDB lineage: Bacteria > Deinococcota > Deinococci > Deinococcales > Deinococcaceae > JACMOA01. Next base: position 4,773 of record JANYFS010000102.1, read on the forward strand.
CTTTGCGTTTGGCGGTAGCCGTAGATCAAATGACATTATCCTTATCTGTTGAAATGATGTCCGCTTGAAGTACATGGGTTTGGCGCTATCTAAAGTTTATTGAATTGAAATAAAATCCCGAAATAAAATAAGTAAATGAGTAAAAAGAGAAGTTGCTGTACTTTTCTGGCTCGAGGGGGATATTATTACACCTAAACACATCAGATACACCGCAAAATACGAAACACAAGAATTTAGGGTCGCAAGTGAGCGACCCTAAATCTTTTGAATACGCTTTTAGATCATTTGTTAGAACAATAAACGGATTCGCCGTATTTTGGGAATGATGTATTTTGGGGAATTGTTTTTCAAGATTTCTCGAATTAGTGTATACCCCGTAGTCCTTCGGGAACAACCCCTACGAATAATGGATACAAATAATGATGAATACAAATCCACTCATTATTTAGACAAATGCTCTAAAGCATTTTCTGGAACAATGAACGGATCAATCACGCAACTAAAAATAGGGTTCGCCCGTTTGAAAAACGATCTTTGTGATCATGCACTTAACGAAAAACGGATAACTACTCTATATTCTTATATTTTGACGTTTTTACTTACCCTCGAGCGCCTGATGCAACACGTTACCCAAGCGCTCAATCCCATCTTTAATTTGCTCGAGGCTGGCGTGTGAAAAGTTGAGACGCAGGGTATTTTGACCCGTACCATCGGCAAAAAAGGGCGTACCCGGTACAAAAGCCACATTTTGCTCGACGGCTTTGGTAAAAATCTCGAGCGAATTCATATGCTCTGGAAGGGTGACCCACACAAACATGCCGCCTTGGGGCCGCACCCAGTGCAAGCCTTTGGGGAAATGCCTGTCCATCGCCTCGAGCATTGTGTTGCAGCGCTCGCCATATAGCTCGGAGATAAATACACTGTGCTGCTCGAGGAAACCGTCTTTTAGTGCTTCGTAGGCGATCATTTGCACAAAGGTGGTGGTGTGCAAATCGGCGGCTTGTTTGGCTTGTACCAGTTTAGAAATCAGGCTTTTTTCAGCCACGATAAAAGCCAAACGGAAGCCTGGGGCCAAGGTTTTGGAAAAAGTGCCAACGTATAAGGTGTTGTCGGGAGCATAGCTATACAAATTGGGCAATTCCTCGCCCCAAAAGCGCAAACCCCAGTAGGCATCATCTTCGATGAGGGGAATACCATATTTTTCAGCCATTTTTGCCAAAGGTGCGCGGCGTGCTTCGTCCAGCAAAATGCCGCTGGGATTTTGATAGTTGGGCAGCAAATAGGCCATTTTGGGATTTTGCTTCAGTGCGGCCTCAAATTCCTCGAGCATAATGCCGTGGTCGTCCATTTCCATACTCAAATATTGGGCTTGATAGGCGTTGAAGGCTTGCAAAGCCCCCAAATAAGTGGGCCGCTCGAGGGCTACAAAATCGCCAGGATCAAGAAAGATTTTGCCAATCAGATCCAGCGCCTGCTGTGAACCCGAGGTGATCAGTACCTGGTCGGGATCGACTTTGCAGCGCCCACCTTGCGAAACTCGAGCGGCAATCCATTCGCGCAGTGGGCCAAAACCTTCGGTGGGGCCGTACTGCAAAGTGGCGGTTCCGTAGGTATCCATTGCACTTTGAGTCGCTTGGCGGATGCGCTCCATTGGGAAAGCATCGGGCGAAGGCAAACCCCCTGCAAAGGAAATAATTTCGGGCTTGAGGGTTAATTTGAGGATTTCACGAATCACCGAAGGGGCGATATGAGCGCTTCTTTGAGCATAGTTCCACGTTTTGGTGATCATGGTTTCTCCTAAAGTCGAAAGGTTAAATACACCCCCATATAGCGGATGCAATAATATACAGTCATCCTAACAAGTGTTAGGCAAAAGGTAAAGCCCTTGTCTAAATTCGCTCTTGTCTAAATCCAAGGTCTAAACCCAAACCCTCGAGCCAGAATTTAGAATACATAGCATGATTAAAGCCGTACTGTTCGACCTAGACGAAACCTTGCTAGACCGCACCCTCAGCCTCGAGCGGTTTTTGCCTCACCACCTCGAGCGGATTGCCCTCGAGCCTGCCCAGACCGCAGGTTATTTGAAGCGTTTTCATGAACTGGATGCCAAAGGCTACGGCCCCAAAGATCTGATGTTTGCCACGCTGGTTGCCGAATTCGATTTGAAACAGACGGGGCCAGAACTTCACCGCAACTTCACCCACGAAGCCGCCAAAGGATCGGTACTCTACCCTGATGCCCTGCCCACCCTGCTCGAGCTACGCAAACGGGGTTTTGCTTTGGGCATCATCACCAATGGCACGGTTGCCATGCAGCAAGGCAAACTGCACGCCTGTAACCTCGAGCCTATGGTGGATTTTTCGCTGATTTCCGAGCGCGAAGGCATCAAAAAACCCGACCCGCGCATTTTTAACACCGCCCTCGAGCGCTTGGGTTTGCAGGCTAAACAGGTGCTTTTTGTAGGCGACCACCCAATCAATGATATTGCGGGCGCGGCAAAAGTGGGAATGCACACCGCTTGGCTGCGCCAGGGTCGTAAATGGTCGCTCGAGGGGATAAAACCCACCGTTACCCTCGAGTGTTTGAATGAGCTGTTGGCTTTGGTTGATGGGATTGTTTTGGTTGATGGGGTGACGCTCTGAGGAAGTTAAGGCTTGATAGATATAAAGCAAGCACAAAAAAGGCCACTCTCGAGCAAAATTTGAAGATACTCGAACTAATGTTATTAACAAAGCAATGCAAAAAAGGCGTTTAGTGTGGTGTTCCCCACGGGTCGATTGATTTACGGCTCGAGGGCCACACAAGTAAGTCATACCAAAGTGTATACAGGGGAAGTTTCGGCATGAAACAACCGCAACAATTCGATTCCTGTGCAACTGAGCTGGTAATACACCGATCTGCCCCGCCGCTGCGACTCCACCAAACCCGTCTGGCGCAGCAAAGAGAGGTGTTCCGAAACCCCACTTGAGGCCAGATGCAACCGTTTGGATAGCTCGAGGGTGCTGGTGGGGGTTTCCAAACTGAGCAGCACTTCGGAGCGGCCTTGGCCCAAGAGTAGCTCGAGGGCGGGGTGGTTGGGCGGGGCTTGATTTGACCATAAATTGGCAATCCCACGCGGGGTATAGGCCAAAACGGGTTGCCACGGTGGATCGAGGATGGTCATAAATGTGGGCCAGACAAAAGCCGAAGGCATCAACAGCAAACCCCGCCCCTCGAGGTTGATTTCAGCACTCGAGGTGGAACACATCGACTGATCCAATTCCAGTACCCCGTTTTGATACTGCACCATCGGGCTAATTTTATCGAACATGGCTTCGGCCCCACCCAGTGCCTGATTTCGCGCCCGTGTGAGGACATCCGCCTCGAGGGTGGCGCGGATTTTAGGCCAGTGCATTTCCAAAGTGTGTTCCCAAAAAAGCTGTAAGGCAGCACAAATCCGCTCGAGGGTGGTTTGGGGATTGTCCAGCAAATTTTGCTTTGCGGAGGATAACTGACCCTGATAAAGCCACGCCCGATTTTTGCGCTCGAGGGCCAGAATCGCCCACCTTTTGCGCGGTTTGGCAGATCGGCTCGAGCCACTATGCGGAACTCAAGAACCCAGCCCCAGCTTAGAACATAAAATATCCTGATGAAATGAACGCCCCTCGAGTGAAGATGTAAAAATGGGCGCGTAGTTTAGTCTAGCTCGAGCTGAGCCGCCACAAATTCCATCAATTCCCGCACGGTATTGCGGTCAAAGGCAAATTGAATGCCTGCGGCTTCAAACAATTCGGGCAAGGGTTTGGTATTGCCCAAAGTCAGCGCGTATTTGTATCGCTCGAGGGTTTTTTGGGGGTTCTCGAGGGCGTTTCTCCAGATTTGCAACGCACCTAGCCAGGCAATGGCGTATTCCAGCATATACAGCGGCGAAGTGAAGATATGCCCACTTTGCCAACCTTTGGCCCGTTTTTCCTCGAGGCCAGACCAGTCCATTCCTGCCTCATATGCCTGCGAAACCTCGAGCCATTTGGTATCCAAATCGGAAAGGCTGACTTGGGGTTGGGTGTAGAGCCAATGCTGAAAAGAATCATCTTTGGCTACGTTCACAATCACCCGCAAAACCGTCTCGAGTTCTTCTGCTCGCGCTTTGGCAGTGTCTTCGGGGCTGTAAAACCCAATTGGGCGCTCGAGCAGGGGCAGGGTCAGCAATTCCATAGCCTGTGAAGCCACTTCGCAAAACTCGAGGGGTGGGCAGATTTCCCAAAGCAAAACACCGATTTTCATGCTCGAGAGAAAGTTGAAGGCGTGTCCTGCTTCGTGCAGCAGCACCCGAATATCTAAGTTGGTTCCGTTGGCGTTCCAGTAGATGTAACTTTGCTGGCTTTGGGCAAAAAATGTGTTGTAGCCCAAGTTGGGGATCTTGCCCGCACGGGTTTCCAACTCGAGGTTGCCTTGCTTTCGCAGGGTGGTAAAATGCCCGCCCAGCTCGGGATCGAGGGCATCAAAAATCCGCTCAAGGCCGTCCTCGAGTTCCGTTATGTTGAAGAAGGGTTTGAGGGCTTTTCCGCCCTGTGAATCGGCCTGCACATCCCAAGGGCGCAACCGCTCGAGGCCCAAGCTGTGTTGTTTCTGCTGACGCAATTTCCGCAACAGCGGAACCACCTCGAGGCGCACCGATTCGTGCAACGCTTGAGCCTGCTCTGGAGTGTAGTCAAAGCGGCTCATGGTTTGCCAGGTGTACTCGAGAAAATTGGGAAAATCTGCATTATGGGCTTGTTGTTGGCGCAGCTCGAGCAGTTTTTCAAATAGCGCTCCGCCTTCAGGGGCCAGGCCATTTTCATAGTCGTTCAAGCCGTACCAAGCGGCCTTACGCACATCACGGCTTGGCTCGAGCAAGCGCTTTTGGGCCATCGGTACACTCAGGGTTTCATCCCCAATCACCACCTGTTTGCTGGCTTTTAACTTTTCGTATTCGGCGCACAGCACAGAGATTTCAGTCTCGAGCGGCACATTGGCATCGCGGTAGAGGGCCGCATCTTGAGCAAAGCGTTTCCACATCTGTTGGTGCTGGGCGGGTGGGGTATAGCCCTCGAGCGCCAACATTTTTTGGGTCAGGCGGTGTTCCGCCTCGGTGACGTGCGGAACCACATCTTGCAATATTGCGTTGTGGGCCGCTTCTGCCGCACTATCCGCAGTATTTTCGTGATAGGCTCGCATTCGCCAAGTCGCCACCTCTTGAACTTCACAGGCCAGATTGCTCCAGCGGTGCAGCCAATCCAACACATTCTCGGGGGTTAAAGTTTCACACTCAAGGGCTTGGTAACGCGGCTCGAGGTCGGCCCAGGTC
>JANYFS010000174.1 GCA_025359705.1 Deinococcales bacterium
CCGCTCGAGTGGCATTTGATCCTGCGGCGCTCGAGTTCTTGGAATGCCCCGCAGACATTGGCGGGTTATCATGTGGACATGGAACGATTTTCGCTCGAGCCTGAAACCGACCTCATTCATTTGACCCTATGGGGTTTGCCGTGAAGATCATTGGAATTGTCAATCAGAAAGGGGGGGTCGGTAAGACCACCACCGCCGTCAATCTATCGGCGTATTTGGCCTTGAGCAAGCGGCGGGTACTGCTAGTGGATCTCGATCCGCAGTGCAATGCCACCAGTGGTTTGGGCGCACGAGAAAGTAAAGAAGGGGTTTATGAAGCGCTGGTCAACCCCTCGAGACTGCTCGAGTTGATCATTCCCACGGGTCAGGCCAACTTGGATCTATTACCAGCCACCCCCCAATTGGCGGGTGCAGGGGTAGAACTTGCCGAGGAGCCTTATGCTTTGCGGGAATTATTGTGGAGCTTGGATAAAGGTGAGAATGGGGCAGCCAAATACGATTTGATTTTGGTGGACTCTCCGCCCAGCTTGGGGCCGCTGACGGTCAATGTGCTGTGTGCCGCCCACGCCCTGCTGATTCCATTGCAGGCCGAATACTATGCCCTCGAGGGGGTAGCGGGTCTGCTCGAGAGTGTGGAGCGGGTTAAGGCGGGCCTACATCCCGATTTGGCAGTGCTGGGCATGGTGATCACTATGCTGGATGCCCGCACCAATTTGGGGCAGCAGGTGGAACAAAATGTGCGGGCGCACTTTGGCGAGCAGGTTTTTTGGAGTGTAGTTCCGCGCAATGTGCGCCTTGCCGAAGCCCCCAGCTATGCCAAACCGATCAACCAATATTCCCCGATGTCTACGGGGGCCGAAGCATACCGCCGTTTGGCGGAGGAGGTTCTGCAACGTGTCCAAAAAATCTAGTTTGGGAAGAGGCTTGGATGCCTTGTTGGGAAACAAAATTGTTTTTACTAGTGAAACCGTGCAGCGCCTGACCTTGGCCCAGATTCGCCCCTCCAATCTGCAACCCCGCCATCATTTCGACCAAAATGCCTTGGATGAACTGGCCTTGAGCATTCGGGAAAAGGGGATTTTGCAACCGCTATTGGTGCGCCCCGTGGCGGATCATTTTGAATTGGTAGCAGGCGAGCGCCGTTACCGCGCCGCAGGAATGGCGGGTTTGACCGAAGTTCCCGTGCTGGTCAAGGATCTAACTGACCGCGAAGCCCTCGAGATTGCGATTATCGAGAACCTGCAACGCGAAGACCTCAACCCCGTGGAAGAGGCGATGGCCTATGCCAAGCTGATCGAAAACGGCATGACCCAAGAAGCGGTAGGGCAGGCGGTGGGTAAAAACCGCAGTACGGTTGCCAATTCGCTACGCTTACTGAATTTGCCGAAAGAGGCACTGGACAAATTGGTGACAGGCGAACTGAGTTCGGGCCACGCTCGAGCGATTCTGGCAATGCCCGAAGTGGACCGCGTTTGGGGACTCGAGCAGATTTTGACCCTCGAGCTGAATGTACGCCAAGCTGAAACCCTCAGCCGCGAACGCAAACCCCCACCCCCCCTGCCAAAGGAACCCAAAACCCCCAAAGAGAGCAACTTTCACCCCCTCGAGCTGGATCTCAGCCGCTCGTTTGGCACTCGAGTGCGGATTTTGGGTTCGCAGCAAAAAGGCAAAGTCGAGCTAAGTTTTGCTTCGCCCGAAGAATTGCAAACCTTGCTCGAGCGTTTGGGATACGAAGCGTAGCTTCGTAGAAGCGTTTTTCGTTTCACATGCAGTAATTCTGATCGAGCGTTTTCAAAAATAAAAAATCCCGCGATATTAGCGGGATTTTTTGGTTTGGATGTTTTTGGCTCGAGTTTCTCGAGTTTTAGGCGGGGGGAACCCCGTCCGAACCTGGTGCGGGAATGGAGGGTGTTGGGGCGCTCGAGGGGATCTTTTTAGGATCTAAATTCTTAGGATCTGGATTCTTGGGGGTGGCTCGAGGGGCTGGAGTGGGGCCAACTTTGAAAATATTGGGCCAAGGTACATAAACACTGCGTAGGGTTTCGGATTTGACGACTTTTCCGCTTGTATTTTTGAAGGTACGGTACACCACTACGGTTGCGCCAGGCACGGCCCAATCCACTTGATCTTTGGCCCCTACCCGCATATTGTGGTCAAAAATGTATTTGTCGGGGGGAGAGCGGCGGCTTGCCAGCAGCACGGGGCCAGTTACCGAAACCTTTTCGGCACGGGGCGAACCAAATGCCTGTACCTCGAGGCGGCGGCGACGGTCATTCCAAGTGGTTTGGAACCAAATGCTGCCGCCGGTGTCGTTGGTAAATTTGAGGTCTTGGCTGGGTTGGTAGATGGTGGCATCCAGGCCCAGCGGCGAGTAATAAGAAACTTGGTAACGGTGGTTGCGCCGCTCGAGGATGGGTAAGCCCGCAGTGTAAAGCGCTCGAAACACCGTAGTGGAGACTTGGCAAATCCCGCCGCCCACCCCTGCTTGGGTCTGATCCCCCGAGATGACCAAGCCTTCGACAAACCCCGTGGCACGGTTGATTGGCCCCACCATCTTATTAAAGGAAAACACTTTTCCCTCAAACAAGGTGTCATCAAAATGACCCGCCCCCACATGGATATTGGTCATTCTGGCCCGAGTGCTGCCTCTATAGCGGGTGATTCCTTCGCCAATGTGACCCAAAATTCCCCTCGAGCGGAAAAACTCGAGGGTGCGAAAGGGTTGCTTTTCGCTGAAGACCACTTTGACTTGGCCCTTGGCAGGGTCGGTCAGAACTTGGGATAACGCGCTATAGGTAGCCTCGAGGTCAATGTTCCAACCGTTTTGCTGTACCGCTTTCCAGCCTGCTTCGGTGCGCTTGAAGCGGACATTTTGTGGGTCATGCTCGAGGGTTTTGGCCCAACGGCTCAGGTCGTTTTTCAGATTGTCGCTGACTTTTCCAGCTTGGCGCAGCATATCGGAGCGTGCTTGGCCCAACTCGAGGATTTTGACCACTTCTTGGTTGGACAGTTGCCCGCCAATCATTTGTGGGACTTTGGCGTAGAAAACGATTTGGATGGCTTTGCCCAAAGGTGGGATACTGGAGGCAGCAAGGGCGCTTGAGCTGCACAGGGTTATGAGGATCAACAGGCGTGGATACATGGCTCGAGTATGCCACATATGCGGCATTTTTGGTGTTTGGAAGGTTCCTTTGTCTTTTTTTAGGTTATTGCCGCATGTGGCATTGGCCCGTTCCTGTTTTTGCTCAACAAGTTGCGCCCAATCGCTCGAGCCTGCCCAGGGCCATACAAGTCCGCCTAAAATTGATTGACTGAACGGTCAGACTATGATATATTGACGATAGATCGAAGCCATAAAAGTGAGATGTAAACGGTTGGGTTCTAGTTTACGCTTAATCCTCAAGCCATACTTCAGACGAGTAAAATACTAAATAACGCAAGGGGTAATCATGGGAATCGGCATCACCGCTGTGGGGGCGTACCTGCCCGAAAAAATAGTGTCCAATGCCGATCTGGGGCAGTTTTTTGAAACTTCCGACGAGTGGATCGTTAGCCGCACAGGAATTCGCAACCGGCGGGTGGCAGGCGAACACGAATATAGCTCGAGCCTGGGGATTAAAGCGGTGCAAAATCTGCTCGAGCGGTATCCAGAGGCGCTAGGCGGGATCGATTTGGTGATGTGCTGCACCAGCACCCCCGATGCGCGGTTTCCATCTACTGCCGCGCTGATTGCCCAAGAAGTGGGTTTGGTCAAAGTTCCTGCTTTCGATTTGGCAGCGGCCTGCGCGGGCTTTTCCCACGGTTTAAACGTAGCTAATGCCCTGATCGCCGCTGGGCAACACCACAAAATTTTGCTGATTGGGGCCGAAACCATGTCCAAGATTTTAGATTGGCATGACCGCACCACTGCGATTTTATTTGGCGACGGCGCGGGCGCAGTGATCCTCGAGCGGGTTCCCAAGCCGTATGGCATTGAATCTTTGGTGCTGGGTGGCGATGGTGCGGGCGGTTCTCTGCTGTATGCGATGGATTTGGCAGATCGCCTACCCACTTTGGAGGGCTGTAATCCCAAGCTGACCCAAAACGGACGTGAAGTGTTTAAATTTGCAGTCCGCACCGTTCCCGAAGCGGCCCTGCAAGCGCTCGAGAAGGCGGGTTTGACCGTGGCGGATCTGGACTTTCTGGTTCCGCACCAAGCCAATATCCGCATCATCGAAGCGGCAATGGAGCGCCTCAAATTGCCAAGTGAGAAAGTGGTGGTCAATCTGGATCAGTACGGCAATACCTCGGCTGCCAGCATTCCCATTGCCCTTTCAGAAGCCCTCGAGACGGGGCGGATTCAAACCGGAAACCGTGTGATGTTGGTGGGTTTTGGTGGGGGTTTGTCGTGGTCTGCGGTTTTGATGAAGTGGTATAACTCAGAAAAATAGATTGGTTTTCTGTTATCCGTTTTCCGTTTTCCGTTAAGAGCGTGACCCATTCGTTACTCTGGGAAATGCCCTAGAAGTTAATCTCGAGTAATCATCTCGAGCCTGTTCTTAAATACAGTCCTGAAATAAAGTTTTGAAATAAAGTTTTGAAGAAAGTTGGTAACTACTCAGCCTTCGCTATCCATGTCCAAATGCCTGACGCACCACGAAGAACACGAACGGCAAAACGAGTCGGTTTTCAAGCCCCAGGGTTTCACCCTGGGCTGATATTCAACGGCCCCTACAGGGCCTCATGTATCGGCAAACCCACAATCTATCATTACATCAGACCTTGACTGCCCGAGATTGAACTCGAGGTTCTTCGCCTTCTCGGTCTCCATCACCTCGCGCGCCGCGTTCCAAACCTCGGCCTCGACGCACCCGCCTCCGACGGTCCCGACGATGGAGCCGTCTTCGCGAATCAGCATCTTCGCGCTTTCGAAACTGGGAATGGAGCCGTTCACCTGGACAATCGTCGCCAGCGCGCATTTTTGCCCGAGCCTGCGCAGGCGCACGAGTTCATCGTAGATGTCCATGCTAAGTCCCAGTTTATCAGCCGCGCGGCGAACAACTCATTTGATTCGCCCCGCCCCTTTGCCCTACCATACCGGCAGCAAGTCGATCGGGAGCCTTTTAATGCT
>JANYFS010000341.1 GCA_025359705.1 Deinococcales bacterium
ACAGCCAAGCGGCGGGGCCAAGATCCCCTCGAGCGACTGACTTCTTTACAGATTTGAGTTCAATCGGGGTAAGCCTCGAGGGAGTTCAACCTAAAACGTATTTTCCCCTCGAGTTCTGCCACGGGGCGCTAATCACATACCAAATTAGTAAAAGTTGTCCAAACTGTGCTGCAAAAATGCCTATCGAGCAAGGCTACGAACCTTGGTGTGATCAATGCAATTATGGTGTAGTACCCAATGATTCCGATGATTCTAAAAGCTGGATCGGGAAAGTACAGCAAAAAAGAAATGAACGATCTGGTCAAGAACTATATAACTTACTTTCCGAAGAAGAGTTCCCAAAACCCCGTTTGGGGCCGAGAAAATTGATAGGATTTGTAATTGCTACTTTTGCTATGATTTCGGGTCCTATTTTCTTGATTATGGGTACTTTCCAAATGTTTGATATTGTTAAGATGAGTGAATTTGTACGTGGAGTATTGTTATTGGCATTTGGTGTGGCCTTTCTGCCACGAGGTTTCTTACCACCACAGCAACCATTGACTCGAGAAGAAGCACCTACACTATTTATGATTATTGAACGAACGGCACAAAAATTAAATGCACCTATGCCCGTTGTTACCATAACAAATGAATGGAATGCCAGCTTCCGAATCTACAATTGGAGGGGCAATTCAGAAATAACATTGGGTTTACCCATCTTGAATATCTTTACTCCAGAAGAAACTGTGGCAGTTGTTGCCCACGAATTGGCACACGGCTTGAATGGTGATGGAACTCGAGGAATTTGGATAGGTATGGTTCTGAATTCGATCCACCGAACTGGAGTAATGTTGGAAAATTGGGCATATTTTACTCATGGTACTCTAATTTTGCCTATTATTTTTCTAACTGTTGTAATCATTTTAAAATTTATCTACCGATTACTTTTATGGTGTGCAAGCGAAGATCAGCAAAGGGCTGAATACTTAGCTGATGATTTAGCCTCGAATGTTTCGGGCAGCGAGCATATGATCTCGAGTTTCGCAAAGCTAAATTACTTACCCACATATCATAAACTGCTATATGATACTGCTGCTCACAGATTTAAATGGAATGTATTTGACATTATTTTTGACCGCATGAAGGACATTCCTCAACGCGAAATAGATCGGATGAGTCGTGCGAATATGCTAACAAATATTTCAGTAGACACATCACACCCTCCTACAGTTTTTCGTATTGCGCGTCTCAAAAAGTTTACTCGAGTTCCTCAAGTCATTATTTCTACAGAAGAAGCCGCTACTTTGCGTAAAGAATTACGCCAATTCCATAGCGAATTTCAGAAATATGCTTTGGCGTATTATAAGTATTATTTGGATCAGTGAAAATTCTTGAATTATTGGTCAGCTACTTATCATTTCTCGCCGTTCCTAAAAGCTAAGCCCACTTACGGCCCTCGAGCGCACCTTTTCCCCTCCACCCTGTTTCACTCCACCTTTTTGGGTAAAGCAGCCAGCGCTATAGCCAAGCGCTCGAGGGCCGTGGAAATCTTTTGGCGCACTTCCAAATCCCCAATAATCCCGTCTTCGCCCACCATCTCCCTTGCAATCGGGATTCGCACACAGGCCCGCTCGAGGATGCTGGCATTCACATAACCCAACACATTCCGCAAAGAATCGTGGGCATCGTTGCCGCCATGCGGAGCCGCCCGCCCCGAAGTGTTGATCCAGGCCACGGGCTTGAGCTGCATTTCAGGGCCGCCCACCGTCCAGTCCAACACATTTTTGAACGACCCAGGTAAAGCCCCCGCATATTCGGGAATGCAAAAAAGCAAGGCATCCGCCGCCGCAATCTGCCCCCGCAAGGCCGCCACTACCTCGGGCAACGGCTCAAAATCCAGATCGGGGTTGAAATGGGGCAGGTTTCCTAGATCGGAATACAACTGGCAGGTCATCCCGCTGGAGGCAAGCTGCCCCGCCGTCTCGAGCGTGGCAAGATTGGTTGACCTCGAGCGCAGGCTTCCGCAAATCATCAGAATGTGCA
>JANYFS010000179.1 GCA_025359705.1 Deinococcales bacterium
TAAAACCATCAACTCGATCCCGTATCTGGTGCGAAACGTGGAGAAACGTGGCTGGCAATTGGGCAGTCTGAGTGAAATGTTGGGTCGTCCCGAATTGGGCAAAGTGAGTCCCTTGAAGATTCTCTCGAAGATTCCCTTGAAGATCCCCTCGAGCCTGCAAGTGGTGGCAAAAAAATAATCTCGAGCTAGCCTCGCTTGGTTCTGTACTCAGCTAAAATAGACTAAAATAAACTAAAATAAACGGGTGCAACTTGATGAACTTCCTGTCCTTCCCGTTTTAAGCGGGGTTTACCTCTTTCGCTCGAGTGGGACAACTCCGATTTATATTGGCAAAGCCAAAAATTTACGCGCTCGAGTGCAGCAGCATTTTAAGGCGGGGGGTAAATCGGGCCGTTTTACCAGCGAGGCCACTTCGCTCGAGTTTATCACCACCAAAACCGAGGTGGAGGCGCTGATCCTCGAGGCGAATCTGATCAAGCAGCACCGCCCGCATTACAATGTGCTGCTCAAAGACGACAAGCATTACCCCTTTCTCAAACTGACCTTTGAAACCTGGCCCATGCTGATCATCACCCGCCGATTGATTAAGGATCAGGGAACCTATTACGGCCCCTATCCCGATGGCAACGCGGTGCGGCGGGTCAAAAGCCTGATCGATACCATGATGCCGCTGCGAAAAAACAGCGGAATCCCCTTCAAAAAGCGCTCGAGGCCGTGTCTGAATTTTCATATGGGGCGCTGCTTGGCTCCATGTGTGGATAAAGCCGACCTCGAGACCTACCAAAAAGCGGTGCAGGATGTAAAAAATCTGCTCGAGGGACGAATCGCGGACGTAGTGGACAGCCTAAAAGCCCAGATGCTGGAGATGGCAAAGCGCCAAGATTTCGAGCAAGCGGGGTTGGTGCGTGACCGCATCGAGGCGGTGCAAAAACTGTTTGGCGAAGAGCAAAATGTGCTGAGCTTGCGCGGCGACGATCTGGATTTTTTGGGTTATTCCAGCGCAGGGGAATACGCCATGGTGCAACTTTTTCGGATGCGCGGCGGGCGGGTAGTGGGCCGTGACAAACGCTTTCTGAGTGGGGCCGAAGATGCCGAGGCCAGCGAGATCATAGGGGCATTTTTGCAGGACTATTACACCCAGTCCACCCATACCCCCAGCCTAATTTTGATTCCCGACGAACTCGAGGACGGGGATGTGTGGGTGGAATTTCTCAGCCAAAAAGCGGGCCGCAAAGTGGAGCTGCGCCACCCCCAGCGCGGTGAAAAAGTGGATTTGCTGGAAATGGCGATGAAAAACGCCCACAACTCGCTCGAGAGTGAACTTTTGGCCCTCGAGAAGCGCGGCGACCACCCTGGCCTCGAGGCATTGCGCGAGGTGCTGGCCCTGCCCAGCCGCCCGTGGCGCATCGAGGGCTACGACAATTCCAATTTATTTGGAACCCACATCGTCTCGGGCATGGTGGTTTTTGAAGGCGGGCGGGCCAAACGCGGTGATCACCGCCGTTTCAAGGTCAAGGGTTTGGATCACCCCGACGACTATGCCAGTATGCACCAGACGGTGTTGCGCCGCTTTACCGGCAGCCTTGCCGACAAACTGCCCCTGCCCGATCTGATGCTGATCGACGGGGGGCGTGGGCAACTGAATGCGGCGCTCGAGGCTATGCAGCAAGCGGGGGTGCGGGTTCCTGTGGTGGGCCTTGCCAAGCGCGAAGAGCGCATTATTTTGCCCAGCATTTACGGGGCGCAGTGGTGGCTCGAGTCGGGCCTCGAGGTGGGAAAAAACCGCGAAGTCTTGCTGCTGGAGAGCCATCCCGCCTTGCGGGTGCTGATTGGAGTCCGCGACGAGGTTCACAACTACGCCATCACCTACCACCGCAAATTGCGCGGTGAAGGCATGTTCAAAAGCATTTTCGACGACCTACCCGCCATTGGCGAAAAACGGCGCGACGCTCTGCTCGAGCATTTCACCTCGCTTTCGGACATTGCCGCCGCCACGGTGGAAGAAATCGCCCGCATTCCAGGGATGAATTTGAGTGTTGCCAAAGCGGTTAAAACCTTTTTGAAAACTAGGCTCGAGGGGGAAAAGTTGGGTGAAGAAAAGGGAGAAGAATTGGAGGCAGGCTCGAGGGGGAAAGATTGAGAGCGAGAGGGCGAGAGGGCAAATCGGTACTTTTGCGCCTGTATTGGGATTCCGCTTGGGGTATCGTGAATTCATGAGCCAAGAACACCCAAACCACACAGAGACCGAAGCCGAAATCACTCAAAACCTCACTATGCTGGGCCGCAAGGTGATTGGCAGCACGGGTAAGCTCGAGGTTTTTCCTGCGCCCAAAAGTGGAAACCTGAAAGAAATCACCCTGTTTACCGAAGAAATCTACGCCAATTGCCCCGTCACAGGCCAACCTGATTTTTATAGCTGCCGCCTGAGCTATGTGCCAGAGCATTTTTGTGTGGAAAGCAAAAGCGCCAAACTGTATTTTCAAAGCCTCAAAGATGCGGGAATTTTTTGTGAGCATTTATCGGCAAAAATCGCCCAAGATTTCTTTGATGCCCTCGAGCCTTTTTCCCTGCGGGTAGAACTGATCCAGCGCCCTCGAGGGGGAATCAGCATCACTGCTGTTTCGGAAGTGAAACGCTAAGGATCACAACCACTTTTAAGCCACACTCGAGGGATCTTAGATCCAGTACACTGTTTCGATATGCCTTGGAAGTTAGTAACAGAGTTCACCTTTGATAGCGCACACGTGATTGTGGGATACGACGGCCCCTGTGGTCGTTTGCATGGACATACCTACCGTGTAAAAATGGAACTCGAGTCCAGCACCCTCCGCTCGAGCGAATGCGTAGACCGTGCCATTATGGTGGCGGATTTTAAAACCCTCAAATGGGCCAAAAAAGACATCGATGCAGGCGGCTTAGACCATGCCTACCTCAACGATCTGCTGGGCGACGATACCACCGCCGAAGTGATTGCCCAGTATTTATACCGCGAAACCTTGCGTAGGATTAAGCAAAGCCTATCCGAAAACGATTTGGGCGACGACCTGAAACTGAAGGTTTCCATCTGGGAAACCGCCGATTCGTATTGTGAATATTGGGAATGATGGACATGGATTCACTTAACCTCGAGCCAAATAATAATGGGTTAAACCCTGTGCCAAACCTCGAGCCAAATAATGCGCCACATAATGCACCAAATACTAAGCACGATCTTCGCCAATACCCTGTATACGAGCATTTTTATACTTGGCAAGGCGAAGGAGTGCATTTGGGACGGGCCGCCTATTTTATTCGGCTGTATGGCTGCCCACAAAAATGTTTCTGGTGCGACAGCGCAGGCACTTGGCATCCCGATTACCGCCCTGCCCAGGTGCAATTGCTTTCCGCTCGAGCCATCCAAGAGCTGGTACAGCACAACAGCCACCCCGATGCTTTGGTGGTGATTACCGGCGGCGAACCCATCTTGTTCGATTTGAATGCGCTGACCGATGCCCTGCACCAGATCAAACGTAAAGTTCACCTCGAGACTTCGGGAATTGCGCCCCTGCGCGGGAATTTGGACTGGATCACCCTGTCTCCCAAACCTTTTGGAATGCCCCCCTTGCTCGAGGTGGTACGGCTTAGCCATGAAGCCAAAATCATCGTGCATGACCTGAGCGATATTGCCGCTGGCCTCGAGGCATTAGAGGGGCTACCGCCAGAGGCCGTAATTTGGCTGCACCCCGAATGGTCCAAAAGCCGAGACAAAGACCGCACCGTCCTCAATGCCATCACCGCAGCGGTCAAACAAAACCCCCGTTTGCGGGCAGGGTATCAAATGCACAAAGCCTACCTCGCAGACGACCTCGATCCCAACAGCGATAAACGCAAAATTCCTTTGGGCGGAAATCCAAATTTGGGGATATAAATCATGAAAAAACGCGCAGTAGTCTTGCTTTCGGGCGGCCTAGACTCGAGTACCGTCGCAGGAATTGCCAGCCTCGAGCATGGGTTTCAAGTCTCGGCCCTTTCTTTTCGTTATGGGCAACGCCACACCATCGAACTCGAGCGGGCCAAAAAAATCGCGGCGCACTTTTCCCTCGAATATAACGTGGTGGATGTGAATATTGCCCAGTGGGGCGGCAGTTCGCTCACCGATACCAACATGACCGTTCCCACTGACGGTAACGATGCGGGCATTCCCTCCACCTATGTGCCTGGTCGCAACACGGTTTTTATTGCGGTGGCCCTGTCTTTTGCCGAAGCCATTGGCGCAGAAGCGATCTATTTGGGAATCAATGCGGTGGATTATTCGGGCTATCCCGATTGCCGCCCCGAATATCTGGCGGCCTTCCAAACCCTCGCCAACCTGTCCAGCAAAGCAGGACTCGAGGGGAACGGGGCCAAACTGGTCGCGCCCCTGATCCACATGACCAAAGTGGATATTGTGAAAAAAGCCCTCGAGCTGGGGGTTCCCATTGATGTCACTTGGTCGTGTTATCAAGGTGGCCTCGAGCCGTGTGGGGTGTGCGATTCTTGCCGAATTCGGGACAAAGCCTTGATCGAAGCGGGAAGATTAGATTTGGCCTCGAGCTATGCACAGTTGGGTGGAAACCTAAATGAATCCCCCTCGAGCTAAAAAAACCAACACTTTAACCTGGCGCTTTGCGGTTCCAAACAGTGAACCTGTTCATAATCTGCATCATAATCTGCATCAGATTTCATGGACGGGTAGCCTGATTATGGGGGTGGTCAACCTCACCCCAGATTCTTTTAGCGATGGGGGTCGCAGCCTCGAGGATGGGGTGGAACATGCGCTTTTGCTCGAGCGGCAGGGCGCACATATCCTGGACTTGGGTGCAGAATCCACCCGCCCTGGGGCCGAACCCATTTCAGTAGAGACCGAAATCTCGAGGCTGATTCCTGTGCTGCGTGAGGTAAAGAAACGCTCATACGCCCTGATCTCCATCGATACCCGCCGTGCGGAGGTGGCCCAAATCGCCCTCGAGGAAGGGGCGCATTTGATTAACGATGTTTCGGGGCTTAGCGACCCGCAGATGGTGGAGGTTTGCGCCAAAGTGGGGGTTCCTGTGGTGATCATGCATATGGCGGGGCAACCTGCCACCATGCAAGAGCAGCCGCATTACCAAAATGTTTTGCTCGAGGTACGCGACTTTCTGTTCCAGCAAGCACATATGGCCCTCGAGCGGGGGATTCCCAGTGTGGTGCTTGATCCTGGAATTGGCTTTGGTAAAACCCTCGAGCATAATGTGGCTTTGCTGCGCGGGATTCCCGAGTTGCTCGAGATGGGCTACCCTGTTTTGATTGGAGCTTCACGCAAGGCCATGATCGGTACCCTAGCGGCAACTGGGACAGGCATTCTCAAAGCAGACCAACGCGACGCAGGTTCGATTGCCCTACATTTGGGAGCCATTCAGCACGGCGCGGCGATCATTCGGGTGCATGATGTAGCAGGACATGCTCAGGCGTTGGCGGTTTGGGATGCGGTTTGGGATAGAGTGTGGGGCAATGAGTAGCGCAGAAAAGTTTTGGAGTAAGTCAGCATCACGGTTAAACAAATCCTCGAGCCAATCCTCGAGCCAATCCTCGAGCCAAACGGGTCGGCAGCATGGGTAAAGTTGCACTAATTGGCCTCGAGTTTCATGGTCGGCATGGAGTTTTTGCCGAGGAAACCCGTCTGGGTGCGCGTTTTGTGGTGGATGTAGAAATGGAATTTGTTTTTGCTAACATTCCAGACCGTGTGACCGAAACGGTGGACTATTCGGCGGTATATGCCTCGGTGCAAGATGAGGTGGCGGTGCGCCGTTACTATTTGATCGAAGTGCTTGCCAACACCATCGCCGAGCGCCTGATGCACGAGCAACCCCGCCTCGAGCGCCTGAATGTGCGGGTACACAAGCCGCACGCCCCACTGCCTGGGGTGTTTCGGGATGTGTACGCCGAGGTTTCCAGAGAACGGATCTCCAGAGAACGCCCCTCGAATGCGGGCGACCCCACCCCATGACCCTCCAAGCACCCGCTCGAGCCTATATTGGGCTGGGTGGAAATCTAGGGAAGGTCCACCAGACTTTTGCGCTGGCCCTCGAGCGGATGGCGGCTTTTGGCACGATTCTTCAGCGCTCGAGCCTCTACCAAACCCCGCCTTGGGGCGATCTCGAGCAACCCGATTACCTCAATGCGGTTTTGGAATTTGAAACCCATTGCACCCGTTTTGAACTGATCAATCTTCTGCTCGAGTTGGAAACCGATCTGGGGCGGGTGCGAGAACGCCTATGGATGCCCCGCAACATCGACTTGGATTTGCTCAGCTATAACCACGATGTTTTGGATAGCAAGCTACTGATTTTACCCCATCCTAGAATGCACCAACGCGGTTTTGTTTTGCTGCCTTTGTACGAAATTGCCCCAAATTGGCAACATCCTACCCTCCAGCAAAGCGCTACCGAGTTACTGGCCTTGGTGGATCTGAGCGGGATCACACGGGTAGGCGTATTGTAAGGTCAAGGCAGATGGCAAAAGCTAAAAAGCCTCGAGTCAAACACTGAGTCAAACACTCTTTTTCTAAACTTGCCATTCCTATAACCACGCATATCGCCGCGCACCTAACCGCTTGATGTTTTGCCCTTAATCCTTCCCATAAACAATTCCTAAACCTTCTCAAGCTCGAGCCGTATATACTTGAGTTAGGTGTACGTTTAGGTCGCTCGAGTTGGGTATATTGAGTGCAGAGGATATTGATGACACGTTTTGACGGAAAATATGAACTTTTAAATCCCATTCTCGAGGGTTCGGGAGTGGATTTTACGCTGTCTGAGGCCCAAGACCAAAATGGTATGG
>JANYFS010000184.1 GCA_025359705.1 Deinococcales bacterium
CGGTAAATGGCAAAAATCCAAGGAACCGAACGGTATTTATTTAGAATACTGGGGTTTAGGTGATGGTGGGTGGAAACATTATAGTTTTTGTCCAAATTGACCGTTTTGAGTTCGTACTCAGTGCCATTGGCATCCACCGCATCATTTCCTTCGCGGGAGGGTAGGGTTTGTAGATTTAAAATCAGCATCAGTTGTAGGTATTTGCCGCCGTTGTCCTGAAAAATATCGTCGATACCGTGCTTTTTGGCGAGGGTCTGTACCTCACGCACATAGGGCATCAGCCGCAAAAGCTCGAGGGAATCGGGGTGGCTGTTGGGTAGGGGTAGCACTATGTCGGGAATGGAATGTGGAACTGTGGCAGAGATTGGGTTTTCCGCTCGAGGGCTAGAAGCCTCCAACAACCTCGAGGTGGGAACCTGTAGAGCTTGGGCCAAAGCATGAATATTTTCGAGCGAGATGTTGCGTTCGCCACGCTCCACCGAACTGACATAAGTACGGTGTAACCCTGCAAGATCGGCTAGGGCTTCTTGGGACAAATCATGTGACAGGCGGATGCTTTTTAGGTTTTGAATAAAAATATTGCGTATGGATCGTGTCTCCTGCGGTATTTCCCGTAGTATTTCCTGTGGTGTTTTGTCAGGTGCTTCCATCAGAGAAGAATGCAAAAATGTATTCCATATATCTACAGACTATAAGTAGACAGACTATAAGTAGACAAAAATTGTGTAAGGATGCTATACTAAAACCATGATTCCCAGCTCGAGCTTGCTGCTTCCTGACCAAAACCCCGCCTACCATACTCGCTTGGGGGCCGCCTACATTGGGGATTCGCTCGAGCTGTTGGCCCAATTGCCCGACAATAGCATTCATTTGGTGATGACCAGCCCACCTTTTGCCTTACAACGCCCCAAAGCGTATGGCAACAAAACTGAACTTGAGTATGTGGATTGGTTGGTGGAATTTGCCAAACTGGTCTACCAAAAGCTAACTCCAGATGGAAGTTTTGTACTAGATTTGGGCGGAGCCTACCAAAAAGGGGTTCCCTCGAGAAGTTTGTATAATTTTAGGGTTTTAATTAAACTATGCGACGAATTGGGGTTTTTTCTGGCAGAAGATTTTTATTGGTTTAATCCTTCCAAATTGCCCAGCCCGATTGAATGGGTCAATAAACGCAAAATTAGAGCCAAAGATGCGGTAAATACGGTGTGGTGGTTAAGTAAATCGGAGTTTCCCAAAGCCAATGTGTCGCGGGTATTGGTGGAATACAGTGACCGAATGAAGAAACTATTGCAAGATCCAGAAGCCTATTACACCCCAAAAGAACGACCTTCGGGGCATCACATTGGTTCGGCATTTGCTACAGATAATGGCGGGGCTATCCCTTCCAACTTACTACAAATTCCCAACAGCGATGCGGGAGGTTCTTATTTGGCTTTGTGTAAATCTTTGGGGATGACCCCACATCCTGCGCGGTTTCCTTATAAACTTCCCGAGTTTTTTATTAAATTTTTAACCGAACCTCAAGATATTGTATTGGATATTTTTGCGGGTTCCAATACCACAGGATTTGCCGCCGAATGTGAAAACCGCCGCTGGATGAGCTTTGAAAGCAATGCGGAATATGTAGCTACTTCGGTGCTGCGCTTTGCCGAAAAAACCTCGAGCCATCAAGAGCTGCAAAAAGCGTGTGATTCGATCTCAAAGGGTGAAATTGTGGATGTGGCAGAATTGGTAACACCTCAGCTCTTATTCGCTACCTAATAGTCTAATTTGCTTCGGACTATATCCAAATACAATCCCGCTTACATCCCAGCCTTATTCCAAGAGTTACCCTCGAGTTATGGAAAACACAGTGCGAAATACAGCACGAAACATCCTGAAAAACATCCTGAAAAATTTGGGAGTCTCGAGCCTGATTTTGGCTTTGGTGGCCTGTGCTGCACCAAGCTCGAGCGTGGGAAACAGCACGGGGTTCGGATCTTTAGCGGGGGATGGCTCGAGCGGGATTTTGGGCAAAGCCACTCTTGGGCCGCAGTGTCCTGTGGTTTCGGTGGATCACCCTTGTCCCGATAAACCGTATGCCGCAACCTTGCTGATTCGCGCCTCGAGCGGGGTTGAAGGAACCCTCAAGACCAACGACTTGGGCGAATTCCGCCAAGATCTGATTCCTGGGGAATACCAAGTGATTCCGCAAAGCCCCAATGCGGCGTACCCTCGAGCCTCCGAACAAAAAATCACCGTGCAGAAAGGCCAATTTACCACCGTAAATGTGGCCTACGACACAGGGATTCGCTAAAAACCCCTCACTTGCTCGAGCTAAACTGTGCATGTTAAGATAAACCATGTCAACCAAACAAACGTTAGATAGGAATGCCCCGCTGTGGCTGGATCATACCGAGGAACAAGCCGATATTTTGGCGGCTTTGCGTTCTTTTCTCAAAGATAAAGTGGCTCCAGGAGCCGCCGAACGGGATCAAACCGGCGAATTCCCTCTCGAGCTGGTTTCGCAACTGGGCCATATGGGAGTGATGGGCGCACAAACCCCCGAAATGTATGGTGGCTCGAGCCTGAGTACCCGCACTTTTGCGCTGATCATCGAAGAAATTGCCACGGTGGACGGCAGTTTATGCCTGACCGTCGCCAGTCACAATAGCCTGTGCCAAGGCCATATCCTGCTGTCAGGAACCGAGACCCAAAAGCAAAAATTCTTGCCCGATCTTGCCAACGCCCGCAAATTGGGAGCATGGGGCTTAACCGAACCCAGCTCGGGCAGCGATTCGGCGGGGTTGCAAACCAAAGCCCTCGAGCGACCTGATGGAAGCTGGGTTTTGAGTGGCAGCAAAAACTTCATCACGCAAGGCAGCGTGGGCGGAACGTATGTGGTGCTGGCCCGCACCGATCCCGCTCGAGGGGGCAAGGGCAAAAACGATGGAATCAGTGCTTTTGTGTTCAACCGTGACGAGGTAGAGGGCTTTTCGGTGGGTCGTAAAGAGGACAAACTGGGGCTGCGTTCTTCGGACACCGCTCAACTGATTTTTGAGGATATGATGTTGCCCGAGAGTGCCTTACTGGGAACTCGAGGGGAAGCCTTCAAGCATGTGATGAAGGTGCTGGACGGCGGGCGCATTGGGATTGGCTCGATGGGGCTGGGCTTGGGACGGGCTGCACTCGAGTGGGCGGGGCGTTATGCGGTGGAGCGG
>JANYFS010000188.1 GCA_025359705.1 Deinococcales bacterium
TCGCTCGAGGTGGCTGCTTGGGTTGGGTTGACTGTTGGGGTGTGTCTGCGGAGTGTTGTTACTTTGGTCTTGTTCCGATACTCGAATAAATTGGCTGTGGCGCAGATCCGACAAAATCTCTTTGAGGGTGCGGCGATCCAAATGCTCATGGATATTTTGGTTGCCATACGACATCAAGCAGTCGTAACAGGCTGCTACACAGGGTTCATTTTCAGTATGTTCATTTTCAGTATGTTGATTTTCAGAGTGTTCATTCTCAAAATGGCACAGCTCCCATGCAGCTTGAATCACCCTGCCAAATGCGCTCGAGTCGTTGACCAACTGTTGTAAAACGCCTGCTCCCCCTTCAGAAGCCTCAAAAAACAACAAGCTGTGAATGTCTTGCTCGCTGGGTAAGGCTTCCACCCCCAATTCCACCTCCTCGAGCTGATAAACCTTGCAAATCGCACGGCGCAACGCAGTCAACAAACTCAGCAAAACGGTTTTACCCACCACCCCACCGCGCGGAATCACCAGCAAGGTATTTCGGGTGTCCTCGACATAAGGAATAATTTTTAGATGGTGTCCCAAGAGGGTTTCGGGGTTCTCTTCGGCTGCGTCGATGGTTTTTTTGGAAACCCATTCGGCTTTGCGGGTATCGAAATAAAAGCCCAGTTCTTGTTTATTTTTGCGGTTACGCCAACCGTAGTTGATCCGCCAGAGCGTGGTGCTGTCGCCATAAATCAACTCGAGCTGGCAGTGTTTCCCCTCGAGCAACACCGCTTCTTTCTGCAATTTCCCTTTGCGGGTGGCGTAGCGCAAGGCAGTCCGCAGCTCGAAACCAATGCGGTGACGTTCCTCTTCATTGCTGCTGATGCGCTCATGGCGAATGGTCGAGACATTTCGCATCCGAAACATATTGGAGTGGCTATCTTGGGGTTTTAAGCGTTCATGGCAGTTTTCACAAAAATCCTTGATCTCTTGGGTCGTACCTTGGTGCAAATAGCCACATACCGAACAGCGCTGAGCCAAAGTTACGGGTACATGTCCTTCGGTTCCTCGGGTGTCCATCATCACCTTATGGACTTTATATTTGGCTCCGTTGTGATAAATAATGGCATCGGGGCCAAATTCACTGATCGCCATAAATCTAGCCCTCGAGAGGTAACTTTCTTTGGCGTGGCGGCCCAGCCGCTGGGCGGGCAAATAGGCATTGATCGGCAAACGGGCAAAGTTATAGCCTGGCAAAAATCCTTCGCTTGCCAAATAGCGGTACGGTGAAAACTCCGAAAACTCGGTGCTGTCCTCGGCAAGCAGTAAACTGCGTTGCTTTTGGGCTTCAGTAATCAAACGTGTGGCTTCATCCCAAGCAGTACCACGTTTGGAAAAATCATCCAAGATGTCTTGGCTGCTTCGCCTTTGGCTTTCCGCAGCACACAGCAACTCACGCCAACGGTCACAGGCACGGTCAAAATGTTCAGAAGCGGCTTTTAAGGTTTCGCTCAGCCAATCGGGGTGATACCAAGCGGCTTTTTGTAAGGTATCACTTCGCTCGAGCCGAGCCAGCACATTTTGGGCGCGTTTCAGCGCTCGAGGGAGTACCAAAGGGTGAGCAAAAGCCTGTTGCAAAGATTCCCCCAAAGGAAAACCCGCAACCTCCAAATTCAGCACTTTTGCCAAAGTGTTCTCGAGGGTGACTCCTGTTTCCGCCAACCAAATGGCCTGCACATGGGCGCGAATCAGGTTTTCGTTGTTCAGCTCGAGGCGCGGTGGGCTAACCACTCCTGCCACCATCTGTTTGGGGCGGTCAAAAAAGTATTGATCGTGCGAATTGCCTACCGTGGCATAGGTCAGCACCAAAGCAGGCTGTCCGCTGCGCCCTGCCCGACCCGAACGCTGGGCATAATTGGCGGGGGTGGGCGGTACATTTCGCATACTCACCACATTCAGAGTGGCAATATCCACGCCCAATTCCATAGTGGGTGAGCAAAACAGTACCGGAAGCTCGGCTTTTCTAAACTGTTCCTCCCGATTTTTGCGCTCGGCGCTATCAATTTGCGCGGTATGCTCGGCGGATTTGAGCCGCAAAAAGTCGCTCGAGGGCCGTTGGTACAGCTCCACAAAAAAAGGATTGGCTTGGGGCCGCTCGAGTGGATCTTCTCGCTCGAGCCGCAGTACATCATAAGCGGGAACTTCACCTTGAGCATCCAAAAAATGTAAGGCATCGGCCCGAATCTGGTAGCCACCTTCGTGTTTTTGTACAAATTCCCCCTCGAGTGCTTGCAAAAGTTCCGCAATCAATTCACCCAAATGTTCACGCTTAAGGTTTTGCGTAAGATCCTGCTTAAAAATATGGTTTTTTAGATACCGAGCAAAACGGCTATGCCCTGTCAAAGAAATGGTTCCATCATTCCAGTTTTTTGAACTTTTAGGCTGCAAGCTAATCACAATATCTCGCTCGAGCTTATGTATCTCTTCGGTGGAGATATACCACATGCTCTCGAGATTGATTAAGAACATGTTTTTATCCAAGTCTTCGTGAAAGTTTTTTTGCAAATAGCTGACATGAATCGCAAGTTTGCCACGCATCCAAGCCAACAAAGTTTGACAGGCATCCAAACGTTTTTTTGGCTCGAGCTGTTGCCATAACACCCCTGTTCTTGCCCAAACACTAGCATCTTGGCAGAACTCCTCGAGTCCAGGAAAGTCCACTTTGAGCAGACCGCTTGTTTCCAAATTAGGAAGTGTAATTTTTGATGACTCTTTTTGATCAGCAAAAATAAAATATCCCAATAGGTTTTTTATTTGACTGAGCGTATTTTCTTTTGCACGGCGACCCAAATCTAATTCGGCGGCAAAATCAGCCAACTCGAGCTGCATGGCTTCAAAAACTTTTTGAGCTAAATGACCAAAAGTAATTCCGCTCGAGCCTGCCAAATGAACCGCGCGGTAAATTGCAGAGCGCAACAGGCAAACAAAAATAAAGTCATTAAAATGCCCCGACTGTAAAGAAGCATCTTGGCGGTTATCACTAAAACTGAGGATTTTATGGGCATCCCCCTCGAGGTCACTATGCCGCAATGCCTGAACTGCCGACATATTCAACAAAGTGGTCGCAGTAGAACGCCCCTCCGAACCCAAGGTGGAAAGTTTGCCAATTTTCCCCATTGGCCCACTATAAGAAATTGAGCAGTGTAAACAAAATTTAAACCCCGCTTCTTTAATATCGGGATCACTATTTTGATTTTTTGCACTCTGATTTTTT
>JANYFS010000203.1 GCA_025359705.1 Deinococcales bacterium
TATCGGTACGCAGATTGAAGCTGCTGACCCCTTGAGTCAGGGTGGCACTTCCCGAAACCTTGCCCTCGAGGTAAGGAGGCAAGGGTAGCCCCTTGAGGTCGCGCAGCGAAACACTGTCCAGCTTGGCTTGGAAGGCGTAACCATTGTCACTGGCATTGAACCCGATGCTGGATAAAGCGGGCAGCACATCGGCAACCGCGCCGTCCCCACTCAGGCGCAACCGTCCACCCTGAGCAGTCAGTTGCCCCGTCAAATTAAAGTTTTGCCCACTCAGCCCCAGATTTCCCGAAAACTCGAGCGGACTTCCACCCACATTCAGTTTCAGTGCTTTCCCCTCGAGCGTACCACTCAGTTGATCCCCCTCGAGGGCCACACTGCCGCCCAGAGTGCCGCCTTGGGGCGCGGTGATGTTTAAATCCGCCTTGCCTTGCCAGATGTCTTTTTGTTCCAGTTTATTTTTTTGCAGCTCGAGATTTAAGGTTCCACTGGGCAAGGTCGCCGCCAATTTGAGCTGTGGAAATTCGCCCAGCGAGAGGGTTCCCGTAGCATCCCCCTGCACAGGTAGCTCAAGGTACGGCACGGTCAGCGGGGTTTTAACCCCGCGCAAAACCAGCTCGAGGCTTTGATCTGGCGAACCATTTAACGCCCCATTGTTCGAGCTATTGATCGAACCAGTGATCGAACCAGTGATCGAGATAGTTCCTTGATAATCGGGCAAGCCCAGACCCTTGAGATCCAGATTTTGAATGTTGCTGATCACTTTGCCGTCTTGCCAGACAATCGAACCCGCGTTGGGCGTTGCGGCGCTCGAGAGGTCGAATTTCCCTTGAGTCAGGCTACTTTGGCCCTGCAATTTCAGTTCTCCTGCACTCAGCTCGAGGTTTACTTGTGGATCGTCTAATTTGCCTTGCAGCTTGATTTTACCTGTCACCTTGGAAGGCAACCCCAAATCACGGCTAAATTCCAAATCTCCCGCAATTTTATCGCCCAAACCCGTGATGGTCAGCATTCCGCTGGCTTGAGTTTGAGAACCGCTCGAGAATCTTAAGGTGCTTTGTTTTAAACCCGCCTCGAGCGCAAGATTGGCCCCCAGTAGTTCGGTTTTAGCGGTGATGCTGGGATCACGGATGCTGCCCGAAACTTGATAGTTCAGCGGCCCATCTACAATGCTGGTGGGTAATCCTGTTACTGTGCCGCTTCCGCTAAGCATCTCTTTCTCGAGTTTAATATTTCCCAATGCCTCGTAACCCAAAGTGGATACTTGATAATTAGCGTTCAATATATTCGTTCGGTAATCCCCCGAAATATTCCCCTCGAGCTTGCCTTTGCTCTCGAGTTTAAATTGAGTCACATCTTTGGCATAATTTCCCGACAACAGTATATCGGAATCTAAGCCTGTAGCTTTAATCCCCTCGAGGGTAGCAGTAAGTCCGTTGTCATAATTAACTTTACCCACTTCGCGTTCTCCAGCCCGAATATTTAAATTGACTTTACCCTGTTGCAAATCCGCAAAAGTGCTATTTCCTGTAGCGCTTAACCCCTCGAGTACAAAACCGCTGTATTCAAAAGGATCACTTTGAGCAGTCACTACCAAATTCGGCTGATCCAGCGGCCCAGTTACCTCGAGCGTAGCTTTAACATCCCCTTTGAGTCCCTCGAGGGTAGGTGCGAAACGCAATAGATGATTCCCCTCGAGCTTGCCTGTGATATTGGGAATCCAAGTGTCTGAAGGTTGGAGTTTAAAGCCGCCTGCCAGCAGATCACCCAGTTTAATTTGATAAGTCCCATCGCCCGAACCCGTTAGCTCGAGGGATTGATTTAAGGTTGGGTTCAGATCTTTAATTTCTTTATTAATTTCTTTGAGTGGATTATTAAGCTGAGCGGTTCCTGTCAAATTGGGCCAAATACCCGTTAAATCGGTACTGAACTGATACCCACTCACCTCAAACTGGCTCTTCAAACCCACCTGCACGCTGTGCTGTTCGAGGTTTAAGCCTGAAGCAACCAACGCAAAAGTTCCCTTGGCAGGAGCCTGAAGGGTTCCCGTGGCCTCAAGGTTGGCTTGCAGCGGGTTTTGCCAAGTTAGGTTGTTCAGTTTGGCATTATATTCGCCTTTAGCTTGCCCAATCAGCGTCCCAGCCAGCGAAACCAGCGGATTTTGCAGCGTTCCCGCCACGCTGACCACCGCTCGAGTCTGAGGATGCTGCACCTGAAAGGTTCCGCTGATTTGTGGATTTTGCGGATCACCGAGCAGTTGCACATTGCCTTCCCACTTGCCCAATTGCCAGCGTGACAGGTCAAAACCCTTTAACTCGAGCGAGGTTTCTTGCAATTGGTTCAGATTTTGATTCCAACCCCCACGCAATCTGGCTTTACCCGAAAGCACATCCGCACTCAAATCACCACTTACACGATTGCCCAGTTGTCCCGTCTTCAAGTTGACATTTCCCCACACATGGGCCTTACCGATGTCTTTTTGCTCGAGCCGCAGATCCAAATTACGGGCCACAACCTCGAGTTGTGTATCTGGATTACTACTTTGAGTGTTATTTTGACTCGAGGCATGTACTTCGCCGTTCAAGATCAGTGTTTGAATCCCCAATGTGCTAGGAGCCAAATCACTGAGATCAATCTGGTTGGCTTTGAGATCGCTCGACCAGACTGTACCACCATCCCAACGTGCGAAACCGTTTAATTGCTGACCCGCCAAGGTGATATAGGCATCTTGGGGCCGCACATAGCCCAGCAGTGATCCTGAGAGTTGGTTTCGAGTATCCTCGAGCGTTCCTTTGATATTTCCTAAAGGATGTACATAACTTCCCGCCAAATTGACGGTTGCCGTGGCAGT